>NZ_LNII01000080.1:0-81430 GCF_001463365.1 Enterobacter sp. 50793107
GTGTTAGGCCTGCCGCCAGCGTTCAATCTGAGCCATGATCAAACTCTTCAATTTAAAAGTTTGATGCTCAATGAATTAAACTTCGTAATGAATTACGTGTTCACTCGTTGAGACTTGGTATTCATTTTTCGTCTTGCGACGTTAAGAATCCATGTCACTTTGAGTGCCCACACAGATTGTCTGATAAATTGTTAAAGAGCAGTTGCGACGCGCTTCAGCGCTCTGTCGCGAGGTGGCGTATATTACGCTTTCCTCTTTCAGAGTCAACCCTGAATTTCAGGATTTTTTCTCTTCAACCGACCGGGTTGTTTGTGAAGTGATTCACATCCGCCGTGTCGATGGAGGCGCATTATAGGGGGCCTCCGGGGAATGACAAGCGGAAATATGCATTTTTATTTCAACCGCTCATCTTTTCACCAAAAAGCCTATTTTTGGTGCTTTTTGATCGCTTCAGGCAGCTCGGCCAGGCTATTAATCACCCAATCCGCTGCAGTCTCTGCTTCTGGCGTCACGGATTTGCCGGTGCGAACTAATACTTTGGTACCCACACCCGCCGCGGTTGCCGCCTGCATATCTTCCATTTTATCGCCCACCATATAAGAAGCGGCCATATCAATATGCAGAAATTCCTGCGCCGAGATAAACATCCCCGGGTGCGGCTTACGGCAATCACAGGTCTGGCGATACTCTTCTACCGTTCCCTGCGGGTGATGAGGACAATAATAGATGCCATCAAGATCAACACCGCGGTCGGCAAGAGACCAGTCCATCCATTCCGTCAGCGTTTCGAATTGCGCTTCGGTAAATTTGCCACGCGCGATACCAGACTGGTTGGTGACAACCACCAGCGCATAGCCCATCTCTTTTAGCTGGCGCATGGCATCGATAACGCCCTCGATAAATTCGAACTCGTCAATCTCGTGAACATAACCGTGATCCACATTAATAGTGCCATCACGATCGAGAAAAATTGCGGGTACTGATTTTGCCACCGGTTTGCTCCTGAAAAAGGCGTGTTCAGCTAGTATCTCATGAATCGCAGCGCAATAAAGTGCTCATCGCACAGAGTTGGATTGATTTAGACGTCTGGATGCCTTAACATCCGTTTTGTTTACGGGCATCACCCGTATCTGGCAGACGAAAATGCCACGGCTAACTTACATACGATAAAAATAATCTAATGATTAAACTTTCCAATATCACCAAAGTGTTCCAGCAGGGGAACCGAACCATTCAGGCGCTGAACAATGTCAGCCTGCATGTTCCTGCTGGTCAGATTTATGGCGTCATTGGCGCATCGGGTGCAGGTAAAAGTACACTGATCCGTTGTGTTAACCTGCTTGAGCGCCCAACCCAGGGCAGCGTAGAAGTTGGCGGACAAGAACTGACCGCGCTCTCAGAAAAAGAACTGACCAAAGCGCGTCGCCAGATTGGCATGATCTTCCAGCACTTTAACCTGCTGGCGTCACGCACGGTGTTCGGCAACGTCGCCTTACCGCTGGAGCTCGACAACACGCCTAAAGATGAGGTTAAGCGTCGCGTAACCGAGCTGCTGGATCTCGTGGGTCTGGGTGATAAACATGATAGCTACCCGGCCAATCTTTCTGGCGGACAAAAACAGCGTGTAGCCATTGCCCGTGCGCTGGCAAGCAATCCCAAAGTGCTGTTGTGCGATGAAGCCACCAGCGCATTAGACCCGGCCACCACCCGTTCTATTCTGGAACTGCTGAAAGACATTAACCGTCGTCTCGGCCTGACGATCCTCCTTATTACGCACGAGATGGATGTCGTAAAACGCATCTGTGACTGTGTTGCCGTGATCAGCAACGGTGAACTGATTGAGCAGGACACGGTAAGTGAAGTGTTTTCACATCCTAAGACCCCGCTGGCGCAGCAATTTATTCAGTCCACACTGCATCTGGATATTCCGGAAGATTATCTGGAGCGTTTGAAAACCGAACCCACGACGGACAGCGTCCCGATGCTGCGAATGGAGTTCACCGGTCAGTCCGTTGATGCCCCGCTGCTTTCCGAAACCGCGCGCCGCTTCAATGTGAACAACAACATCATCAGCGCGCAGATGGATTACGCCGGTGGCGTGAAGTTCGGCATCATGCTGACGGAAATGCACGGCACACAAGAAGAAACCCAGGCGGCAATTGCCTGGCTGCAAGAACATCACGTAAAAATAGAGGTACTGGGTTATGTCTGAGCCGATGATGTGGCTGCTGGTTCGCGGCGTTTGGGAAACGCTGGCAATGACCTTTGTATCCGGTTTCTTTGGTTTTGTGATTGGCCTGCCGGTCGGCGTACTGCTGTACGTGACGCGTCCGGGTCAAATCATTGAGAACGCGAAGTTGTACCGTACGCTCTCTGCGCTGGTGAATATCTTCCGTTCTATCCCGTTTATTATTCTGCTGGTATGGATGATTCCATTCACCCGCGTGATTGTCGGCACCTCTATTGGTCTGCAGGCGGCCATTGTTCCCCTGACGGTTGGCGCCGCGCCGTTTATCGCGCGTATGGTGGAAAACGCCCTGCTTGAAATTCCAACCGGGTTGATCGAAGCTTCCCGCGCAATGGGCGCCACGCCGATGCAGATCGTGCGCAAGGTTCTGCTGCCGGAAGCACTGCCAGGCCTGGTGAATGCGGCAACCATTACGCTTATCACCCTGGTCGGTTATTCCGCGATGGGCGGTGCCGTTGGCGCTGGCGGTTTAGGCCAGATTGGTTACCAGTACGGCTATATTGGTTATAACGCTACCGTAATGAATACCGTTCTGGTATTGCTGGTTGTACTGGTTTATCTCATCCAGTTCTCTGGCGATCGCATCGTCCGGGCTGTTACGCACAAATAACGTTACACACAACACAAACTCGACGAGTTAAGGATAAAAACATGGCGTTTAAATTAAAGACCTTTGCTGCAGCAGGCGCGCTGATCGGCTCTCTGGCACTGGTGGGTTGTGGTCAGGACGAAAAAGATCCCAACCACATTAAAGTGGGCGTTATCGTGGGTGCAGAACAGCAGGTTGCTGAAACCGCTCAGAAAGTGGCAAAAGAGAAGTATGGCCTTGATGTTGAGCTGGTGACCTTCAACGATTACGTTCTGCCGAACGAAGCGCTGAGCAAAGGCGATATTGACGCCAACGCCTTCCAGCACAAACCGTATCTGGATCAGCAGATCAAGGATCGCGGTTACAAACTGGTTGCTGTGGGTAACACCTTCGTTTACCCAATCGCGGGCTACTCCAAGAAGATTAAATCGCTGGACGAACTGCAGCCAGGCTCTCAGGTTGCTGTGCCAAACGATCCAACTAACCTGGGCCGTTCCCTGCTGCTGCTGCAGAAAGTGGGCCTGATTAAACTGAAAGACGGCGTTGGCCTGCTGCCGACCGTTCTCGACGTGACCGAGAACCCGAAAAATCTGAAAATTGTTGAGCTGGAAGCGCCACAGCTGCCACGCTCTCTGGACGATGCGCAGATCGCCCTGGCTGTTATCAACACTACCTACGCCAGCCAGATTGGCCTGACCCCGGCAAAAGACGGCATCTTTGTGGAAGACAAAGATTCCCCGTACGTTAACCTGATCGTGACCCGTGAAGACAACAAAGACGCGGAAAACGTGAAGAAATTCGTTCAGGCTTATCAGTCTGAAGAAGTTTACCAGGAAGCCAACAAAGTGTTTAACGGCGGCGCGGTTAAAGGCTGGTAATCTGACCTCAGTGTAATATCATCAAGACGGGCTTCTGCCCGTCTTGTCATTTGTGCAGTCAACTGATTCAATATCTGACGTTTTGATTATCCACTGAGGAATTATTATGCGTGCTTTACCGATCTGTCTTTTAGCACTGATGCTGAGCGGCTGTTCTATGCTAAGCAGATCTCCAGTTGAACCCGTTCAAAGCACTGCAACCCCGCCAAAAGCAGAGCCCGTTAAACCTAAAGCGCCTCGCCCTGCGCCGGTACGTATCATTACCAAAGCCGACGACCTCGTGGGCAAGCCTTTCCGTGAGCTCGGTGAGGTGAGCGGTGAATCCTGTCAGGCTACCAATCAGGACTCCCCACCCAACATTCCGACAGCCCGTAAACGTATGCAGATCAACGCGGCCAAAATGAAAGCTAACGCGGTACTGTTGCACAGCTGTGAAGTCACCAGCGGGACACCAGGCTGCTATCGTCAGGCGGTGTGTATTGGTTCGGCGCTGACCATTTCGGCGAAATGAGTGCCTTTCATTTCGAACAGATAGGCGTTATCCGCTCTCCTTACAAAGAGAAGTTTGCCGTGCCACGCCAGCCGGGTCTGGTCACCAGCGGCAGCGGTGAACTTCACTTGATTGCGCCCTATAATCAGGCCGATGCGGTGCGCGGGCTTGAGGCGTTCAGCCATTTATGGGTTGTTTTTGTGTTTCACCAGACGATGGACGGTGGCTGGCGTCCTACGGTGCGCCCTCCTCGTCTGGGCGGAAATGCCCGGATGGGGGTATTCGCGACCCGCTCAACCTTTCGTCCAAACCCGATCGGCATGTCGCTGGTTGAACTGAAAGGAATACGCTGTCAGAAAGATCAGGTGATACTGGAGTTAGGCAGCCTTGACCTGGTTGATGGCACCCCGGTTATCGACATTAAACCCTATCTGCCTTTTGCCGAAGCGTTGCCAGATGCCCGGGCCAGCTACGCCCAGCAAGCACCGCAGGCGGATATGCCTGTTCACTTTACGCCAGAACTGCTTACGCAAATTGGCCAACTGGAAAAGCGCTATCCCCGTTTGCGGGACTTTATCGTAGACGTTCTGGCGCAGGATCCGCGTCCAGCCTACCGTAAAGAAGAGGAAGCCGGGAAAACCTACGCCGTCTGGCTGCTGGATTTTAATGTCCGCTGGCGCGTGACAGAGACCGGTTTTGAAGTGTTTGCCCTGGAACCCAGGTAATTTTCTTCTCCTCTCTTTTGGCATCTTTACCACACTGGTAAACTAAACCACTTTTTTTGTGTCAGGCTGGCGTTTCAGCCTGTTCCAATCGTCGAAATGGAACCGTAACAACATGCGTACTAGCCAATATCTGCTCTCCACACTGAAGGAGACACCTGCCGACGCCGAAGTCATCAGCCATCAGCTGATGCTGCGCGCCGGGATGATCCGCAAGCTGGCCTCCGGGTTGTACACCTGGCTGCCGACCGGCGTGCGCGTCCTGAAAAAAGTCGAAAACATCGTGCGTGAAGAGATGAATAACGCCGGTGCTATCGAGGTGTCCATGCCCGTGGTTCAGCCCGCTGACCTGTGGCAGGAGAGCGGCCGTTGGGAGCAATATGGCCCTGAACTGCTGCGCTTCGTTGACCGTGGCGAGCGTCCGTTCGTCCTCGGCCCGACGCATGAAGAAGTGATCACCGATCTGATTCGCAATGAGCTGAGCTCTTACAAACAGCTGCCGCTGAACTTCTTCCAGATCCAGACCAAGTTCCGTGACGAAGTTCGCCCGCGTTTCGGCGTTATGCGTTCTCGCGAATTCCTGATGAAAGATGCTTACTCTTTCCATACTTCTCAGGAATCTCTGCAAGAGACCTACGACAAAATGTACGAGGCTTACAGCAAAATCTTCTCCCGCATGGGTCTGGATTTCCGTGCTGTGCAAGCCGATACCGGCTCTATCGGTGGTAGCGCGTCCCATGAGTTCCAGGTTCTGGCGCAGAGTGGTGAAGACGATGTAATCTTCTCTGACTCCTCTGACTACGCGGCAAACATTGAATTTGCTGAAGCACTGGCACCAAAAGAACCACGCGGCGCGGCAACCCAGGAAATGGCGCTGGTTGACACGCCAAATGCCAAAACCATTGCCGAGCTGGTTGAGCAGTTTGCGCTGCCGATCGAAAAAACCGTTAAAACGCTGCTGGTGAAATCTACTGAAGGCAGTGCATATCCGCTGGTTGCCCTGCTGGTACGTGGTGATCACGAGCTGAACGAAGTGAAAGCTGAGAAGCTGCCACAGGTTGCCAGCCCACTGACCTTCGCAACGGAAGCAGAAATCCGCGCCGTCGTAAACGCAGGCCCAGGCTCTCTGGGTCCGGTGAATATGCCTGTGCCTGTTGTGATTGACCGCACGGTTGCGGCGATGAGCGACTTCGCTGCAGGCGCTAACATTGATGGTAAACACTACTTTGGCATCAACTGGGATCGCGATGTGGCAACGCCAGAAGTGGCGGATATCCGCAACGTCGTTGCAGGCGATCCAAGCCCGGATGGCCAGGGCACCCTGATGATTAAACGCGGCATCGAAGTGGGCCATATCTTCCAGCTGGGCGATAAATATTCCCGTGCGCTGAACGCTGCCGTTCAGGGTGAAGATGGCCGTAACCAGATCCTGACCATGGGTTGCTACGGTATCGGGGTCACGCGCGTGGTGGCTGCGGCGATTGAGCAGAACTACGACGAGCGTGGCATTGTCTGGCCGGATAACATCGCGCCGTTCCAGGTGGCGATCCTGCCAATGAACATGCACAAGTCTTACCGTGTGCAGGAGCTGGCTGAGAAACTGTACGCAGAGCTGCGCGCGCAGGGTATCGAAGTGCTGATGGACGACCGTAAAGAACGTCCTGGCGTGATGTTTGCTGATATGGAACTGATTGGTATTCCTCATACCATCGTTATCGGTGACCGTAACCTCGACAGCGACGAGATTGAATATAAATACCGTCGTAGCGGCGAAAAACAGATGATCAAGACCGGTGATATCCTTGATTACCTGGTAAAAGCCATCAAAGGTTAAATAAAAAACCCCGCTCAGGCGGGGTTTTTTCATGGCGCAAAGCCAGCGTTATTTACTGTTACAGTCTTTGCCTGCCGCGAACTTCGCGTCTTTATCTGCCACAAGGGTTTTCACCAACTCGCCGCTATCCGGGTTTGGCTCCAGCGTAAAGTGACCGTCGACCGTCAATAATACCGGCTTACTGTCATTTCCGCGTGCGACCGCATAATCCCGTTCCAGCTGGGCATTGTTCGCCACGCTCACTTTCTTACCCGTTGCGCAATCTGTAAAGATGGCCGCATCAGCCATATAGAAATACATGCCCCGCATCGGCATCGGCGTGGCCGGCAGCGCCGCTTTCACCGGAGCCAGCGTGTAGTTGAACTGGGATTCAATCGGGTTGCCTTCACGGTCGAGCATCTCCATCCCCTCGCCTTTGGCGCGGAAATACGTTTTCTCACCACTCGTATCGGTCAACACCAGCTTCTCGGCCGTGCGTGCCCATGTCCCGTAAGTCGCAAAAGAGGAGGGTTCTTTCGCGCCCTGATACCGCTGATTCATGACCCACGTACCGTCTTTTTGCAGGAACAGCGACGTCTCAATGCCTTCACAGTCGGCACAAGGCAGTACGCCGCGCCAGCTCTGCTGCATTGGCTTTAGCTCTTCATTCTGCGTGGGCTGCAGGACCTGCGTTTCCGAACGGTTGTTACATCCGAAAAGCGCAAAGAGCGTACTCACTGCCAACGCTGACCATAATGCTTTTTTCACAATGAATTCCTTATGAAATAGTGTTCCTTTTCGTCAATCCAAAGGGCGACGAACTTTACCGCGTAGTGCTTTCACTGTGGATTTCTGAGCCTTTGACGACAACCGACGCTCTTTCGATGCGCGGGTTGGCCGCGTTGCCCGACGGCTTTTTTGCACCGTAGTTAATTCTTTTATCACCGCCACCAGTCTGGCCATAGCCGCTTCCCGGTTTAACTCCTGGCTACGGTACTCCTGCGCCTTGATCACAATGACACCGTCACTGGTGATCAGATGATGGCTGGCAGCGAGCAGACTTTCCTTATAATACTCTGGCAGGCTTGAGGCCCGAATGTCAAAGCGCAAATGGATAGCGGTTGAAGCCTTGTTAACGTGCTGTCCCCCCGCCCCCTGCGCACGGATGGCGGTGATCTCCAGCTCATTGTCCGGGATGCTGACGTTTCGGGACAACACGATCATGAAGCAGGCTGCCACGCCGCCAGATGAATTTCCAGATTATTCTGAGAGTCAGAAAGCCAGATTGCACCGTCCTGGATCGTCGCCTGCAGAGTCATCGTCCGGCTGGCAAATTCGCTCAGCTGCGCCAGTTGTTCATCATCCAGATACCAGACCGTAAGGTTTTTAAACTGACCGCTCTTGCTCTTGTTTTGCTGCCACCAGATTTCCGCAGCGCGTTGGTTGTACGCGAATAGCGCCACTTCCGCAGACTGGGTACACGCCTTTTTGAGGCGGCGCTCATCCGGCAGACCAAGTTCAATCCATAAATCGATACCCAGATGATCGTTACGCAGCCAGGCTTCCGGCTCGTCTTCTGCGCTTAAGCCACGGGTAAACTGCAGACGCTCGTCGGCATATTTAATCCACGCCAGCAGGCGCAGCATCATGCGCTCCTGGGTTTCAGAGGGGTGACGCGCCAGCGTCAATGACGCATCCAGAAACTGGTTGCGGTCAAGGTCAGCCACATTGACCACCGCTTTATAAATTGTCGCTTTCAGCGCCATGGGAGAACTCCTTTCGAATCAGGCGCACATTGTAGCGAAAACAGCAGCAAAAGGCTGTTACGCCGTGATGAATACGGCGCCATCAAGGCTCTGATATTGCTTAAATGAGTATGGTATAGTCACCTTGCTAAACCGAGTTTATCTTCGTAGGCTTAATGATATCTCACAGTAAGTCAGTGCGCTGGCGGGAGGGGATGTGAATAATTATTGTGAGCTAATTCGCAAACGGTATGCGGAAATCGCCAGCGGAGATCTGGGATATGTCCCGGATGCGTTGGGCTGTGTATTGAAAGTGCTTAATGAAGTGGCCTCTGATGAGAGCCTTTCAGAATCGGTCAGGGAAAAAGCAGCGTATGCTGCGGCGAATTTACTGGTGAGCGATTATGTCGATGAATGATACTTATCAACCCATCAATTGTGATGACTATGACAACCTCGAACTCGCCTGCCAGCATCATTTAATACTGACGCTGGAGTTAAAAGATGGCGAAGTGTTGAAGGCGAAAGCCAGCGACCTGGTTTCACGTAAGAATGTGGAATATCTGATAGTGGAAGACGCCGGTGCGACGCGTGAGCTACGCCTGGACAAAATTGCCAGCTTCAGCCACCCGCAAATCGGCACCGTCGTGGTGAGCGAATCCTGATGACACTAACGGGCAGCCTGGCTGCCCGTTACGTTTTCCACTCCAGACTCACGCCCGATTCTGCCCAGCCCTCTTCTGTAATGAATACCCCTGCCGCCGCAATCAGTGTTTCACCGTAAAAAAGTAACGGCGTGGTATCGCGCAACCAGGGCGGCACATTGCACTCCTGCCAGATTTTTTTGAGCTTCCTTCCACCGTTACGTCCGACAATGTGCAGCATACCGCTGGCCTTAAAGCGCACGGTGACCGGTTCTTCGGCTT
This sequence comes from Enterobacter sp. 50793107, assembly GCF_001463365.1. NCBI lineage: Bacteria > Pseudomonadati > Pseudomonadota > Gammaproteobacteria > Enterobacterales > Enterobacteriaceae > Enterobacter > Enterobacter sp. 50793107. The sequence goes on from NZ_LNII01000080.1 coordinate 9,412, forward strand.
TCGGTAAACGCACATGGCCTGGCGTCTCCAGAGACAAGCTTCCCATATCCCAGGGCAACAGCAGCGGTTTCGCAGGCGATGGCCAGCCGAGCACCACATCTGCAAGCGAGGGGGTCGATTTCACCCACCACAGCTGGCCTTTATAGCGCCTGACGTCAAAACCGTTCAGGTGCACGCACGGCGTTGCATCCTCCCGCGCCTGGGCGACTTCGTCCCAAATACGTCCCAGCATGGCACGCGATGGCATCGTTGCACGGTGAGAGGCCAGCCAACGGCGCAGCAGCGCGGCCCGACGAACCGGACTCATCGCCTCCAGCGGTGCGATCGCCAACGCCCCGTTTACCGAAATCAGTTCAGCCAGTTCTTCACTCAGCAGTTCATCCAGCAGGCTCTCCTGTTCGGCACACAGCAGGGCGCTTCGTGCTGTTGCGTCTGCAAAGTGCGGCCAGCGTGCGGTCAGTAACGGCAAAACACGCAGACGCAGGAAATTACGATCGTAGCCATCGTCCTGATTGCTCTCATCTTCAATCCAGCTCAGCTGATATTGCTGCGCCCAGGCTTCCAGCGATGCGCGCGACTCGCCAAGCAGCGGACGCAATAATTGCGTCCCGGCAAAATCAGAGCGTTCAGGCATGGCGGAGAGCCCCGCCGGGCCACTTCCCCGTTTTAACGCCAGCAAGAAGGTTTCGCACTGGTCGTCAAGGTGCTGTGCCGTGACCAGCGCTTCGCCGGGCTGTAATGCCGCGGTAAATGCGGCATAGCGCGCTTTACGCGCGTGCGCTTCAATACCGAGCCCTTCATCTCTGAGCACCACCCGTTTAATCTCAAGCGGGATCGCCCAGGCCGAGCACACCGCTTCACAGTGCGCAACCCAGGCGTCGGCATGAGGACTCAGCCCATGATGTATATGCATCGCCCGGAGCTGAACGTCAGGCTGTTGATCGCGCCAGAGTTTGAGGCGATGGAGCAACACCGTGGAATCCAGGCCACCGCTAAATCCCACCAGCAGCTGGCGATACGGTGAAACGGCTTGCGCAATAGCGGGTAGGGTCATAGAGAATTACACATAAAAAATGCCCGAACAGAGCGGGCATTATCACACAGGATGGCGCTTACTGCTGGTAAAGCTCCAGCGGAAGACCGTCCGGATCGTTGAAAAAAGTAAAACGCTTGTCGGTAAACGGATCGACACGAATCGCTTCGCACTTCACGCCATGCTCTTCAAGATGTTTTACCGCACGGTCAAGATCATCCACGCTAAAAGCCAGATGGCGCAGGCCGCAGGCTTCCGGACGGGACGGACGCGCAGGCGGGAAAGGAAAAGAGAACAGTTCAATCACATACTGCCCGTTTAACGCCAGATCGCCTTTCCAGGAGTCGCGCTCCACACGATAGGCCTCACTTAACAGCGTAAAGCCCAGAATGTCGCAATAAAAGGCCTTACTTTTGGCGTAATCGGTGGCAATGATCGCAATATGATGAACCTGTTTTAAACCCAGCATAGCTTCTCCTTTTATGATGCCTGAACGTTACAACCGAAAACCCGCCCCTGGCAAGCAGCCACCTTTATTTTAGGACTCGCACCCAGTAAACCCCATTTTCATCACGTTTCGCACCGTGGATATCCGTCTCGAAGCCCGGGTAGTGACGCCCCACAGAACAGAGCATCAGCAGAAAATCGAGCACCGCACGGCTCTCTTCGGTGATCATCTCTCCCGGCATCAGCAGCGGTACGCCCGGTGGATAAGGCAGGATCATATTGGCCGAGACGCGTCCCACCAGATTTTCCAGCTCAACGGTTTCTACCTCCCCTTTCACCTGTCGCTGCCAGGCTTTGTGCGGCGTCAGTTTCATCTCAGGCAAGACGTCAAACGCCTGCAGCATCAGGCGCGGCAGATCGTGCTGGCGGATCAGTTTGTGGATCCCCTGGGCCAGATCCTGTATACGCATATTGCGATAAAAATCAGGATCCTCCGCATAGAGATCCGGCAGCATGTTCTTCACGCGCAGGTTCAGATCGTACGCACGCTTAAACTCCATCAGCCCACGTAGCAGACCCATCGCGCGGGTTTTATCAATCCCAATACTGAACAGGAACAACAGGTTATACGGTCCGGTTTTCTCCACCACCACGCCGCGCTCATCAAGGAATTTCGCCACCAGCGCGGCCGGAATGCCTTCATCGCTCATGTTGCCCTGTTCATCCATGCCCGGCGTCAGGATGGTCACTTTTACCGGGTCGAGGAACATGTGGTCGGCATCGGCATCACGGAAGCCATGCCACTCCTCACCCGGCGCGACTGGCCAGCACTCCGCCTCGTCAATCTCTTCCGGCTGCCAGATATCAAAGAACCAGCCATCAGCCTCATCTTTTAACCGCTGAACCTCTTTGCGGAAATGCAGCGCGCGCTCTACAGAGCGATTGATAAGACGTTTGCCCGGATTGCCGCGCAGCATCGCCGCAGCCGTTTCAATGGAGGCCACCAGCGGATAACTTGGTGAGGTGGTGGTGTGCATCATAAACGCTTCGTTAAACGTCTCTTCGTCGTACTCACCTTTGATATGGATAAGCGAGGCCTGGGAAAACGCAGCCAGCATTTTGTGCGTCGATTGCGTTTCGAAAAACACTTTGCCCGGCACGCGTTCGCCACTCATTCCACTTTTACCCGCGTAGATGGGGTGGAAATTGGTATAAGGCACCCACGCGGAATCAAAGTGGATCGAGGGGACATCCAGCGTCTGTTTGATCCAGTTGGTGTTATACAGCAATCCGTCATAGGTGGAGTTGGTGATCACCGCATGGATCGGCCAGCTTGCGCCGGGGATCGCCGCCACCTTATTTTCTATGGCTGAATGGGTGAATTCACGGCGCGGAATTCCCCCCAGGATCCCCAGCGCGTTACGCGTGGGTGACAGCCAGAGCGGTACGACATCGCTCATCATCAGCAGATGCGCCAGCGACTTATGGCAGTTACGGTCGATGAGTAACGTACTTCCGGCCGGGGCGGCATACATGCCGACGATTTTGTTTGACGTCGACGTACCGTTGGTCACCATATAGCTCTGCTCGGCCCCAAAGGTGCGGGCAATGTACTCTTCCGCTTCAAGGTGTGGACCGGTGTGATCCAGCAATGAGCCAAGCTCGGTAACCGAAATCGACACATCCGCTTTCAGGGTGTTACCGCCGAAGAAATCATAAAACAGACAGCCAACCGGGCTTTTTTGATAAGCCGTCCCCGCCATATGACCAGGCGTGCAAAAGGTGTACTTCCCTTCCTTCACATAGGTAAACAGCGCCCGGGTAAACGGCGGCGTGATGTTATCCAGATACTCGCCGGTATATTGCTGAATGCGGGCCGCAATATCTTCGGCCACGCCGAGTGAGTATTCGAAAAACCACAGCGCCATCCGCATATCCTGTGCACTGACGTCCATGGTCGAGTGGGTATTGATAAACGCATACAGCGGGAGATATTCATTCAGCTTGTTGATATCGCTGCACAGCTCCAGGTCGTACTCATCCCAGTCGAAGATCACGCCACAGATCCGCGGGTTGTGCTCAATGAACTTCAGCAGGTCAGCGCTGTTGTGCGGCCAGATCAGCTGATAGCCACGTGACTGCAGGGCCTGCTCCAGCTCCTTGATAGGCTCATCTTTATAAAAGACGCCGTGTGGCCCCATAATGGCAATAATATTCACGGGCTTCCTCCTTAAAAAACATTAGCTAAGCATAGCCAGGGTAAACCGCAGGTATAAAAAAAGCCGCAACAGTGTGCGGCTTTTCAGATAATTGTGAAGCTTACGCGTAACCGTAGGTCATCAGACGCTGGTAACGACGATTGAGCAGGTCTTCTTTGCTCAGCACATCCAGGTCCGCCAGATCGGCCAGCAGCTGCGCTTTCAGGGAAGCGGCCATCACTTCCGGCTTACGATGCGCACCACCCAGAGGTTCAGGGATGACGGTATCGATCAGCTTCAGCTCTTTCAGGCGTGGGGCAATGATGCCCATCGCTTCTGCAGCCAGAGGCGCTTTATCGGCGCTCTTCCACAGGATAGAGGCACACCCTTCCGGAGAGATAACGGAATAGGTGCTGTACTGCAGCATATTCACTTTATCGCCCACGCCAATCGCCAGCGCACCACCGGAACCACCTTCACCGATGACGGTACAGATGACAGGCACCTTCAGGCGAGACATCTCACGCAGGTTACGTGCGATGGCTTCAGACTGACCGCGCTCTTCCGCGCCCACGCCTGGGTAAGCACCCGGGGTGTCGATAAAGGTGATGATGGGCATATTGAAACGCTCAGCCATCTCCATCAGACGCAGAGCTTTACGGTAGCCTTCTGGTGCCGGCATACCAAAGTTACGACGGATCTTCTCTTTGGTTTCACGGCCTTTCTGATGGCCAATGATCATCACCGGACGTCCATCCAGACGAGCGATACCACCGACGATAGCTTTATCGTCAGCGTAAGCGCGGTCGCCTGCCAGTTCGTCAAATTCGTCAAACGCCAGGCGGACATAATCCAGGGTGTACGGACGCTGTGGGTGACGCGCCAACTGGGCGATCTGCCATGCGCCGAGATCGGCAAAGATTTTGCGCGTCAGTTCTACGCTTTTTTCGCGCAGACGATGCACTTCTTCGTCGATGTTAATATCCAGTTTTTCATCCTGACGGCTTACCGCTGTCAGAGAATCGATTTTCGCTTCCAGCTCAGCAATCGGCTGTTCGAAATCAAGGAAATTCAGACTCATAGTATTCCTGTATTAGTCAAACTCCAGTTCCACCTGCTCCGAACCAATGAGGCCACGGAGATCGTTCAGTAAACGATCGCTCGGAGAGACACGCCACGTTGCACCAAAGCGCAACCGCGCACGTGCATCCGCCCTCTGATAGTAGAGATGTACTGGAATTGTCCCCGAGCGGTGGGGTTCCAGAGACTGACGGAGTCGGTTTAAAAGCTGGTCATCAATTTGCCTGTCCGTCAGCGAGATAGCAAGCCCGCGAGCATATTTTTCCCGGGCTTCGTCAATGTCCATCACTTCGCGGGCGGTCATTTTAAGCCCCCCGCTGAAGTCATCAAAGCTGACCTGTCCGCTGACGATAAGTATGCGGTCTTTTTCCAGCAATTGCTGGTATTTATCCAGCGCGTCGGTGAATAACATCACCTCCAGACGCCCGGAACGGTCATCCAGGGTACAGATGCCGATACGATTGCCGCGCTTGGTGACCATAACCCTTGCAGCAATCACGAGCCCCGCAGCCGTGGTGATTTTACCACGTTCTGTCGGATGCATGTCTTTCAGCCTGTAGCCTCCGACATAGCGCTCAATTTCTTTGATGTACTGATTGATCGGGTGCCCCGTCAGGTACAAGCCTAACGTTTCACGCTCACCATCCAGCACCACCTGTTCTGGCCACGGCAGACAGCTGGCGTAAGACTGCTCGATCTGCTCTGGCTCTTCCGCCAGCACGCCGAACATGTCCGCCTGGCCAATGGCTTCCGCTTTTGCGTGCTGATCCGCGGCTTTCAGCGCGTCGCCAAGCGAGTTCATCAGCGCGGCGCGGTGCGGCCCCAGCCTGTCGAACGCACCGGACATGATCAGTTTTTCCAGCACGCGGCGGTTCAGTTTTTTGGTATCGGTACGGGCGCACAGATCAAACAGCTCGCGGAAATAACCGCCGTTATTACGCGCTTCGATGATCGCCTCGATCGGCCCTTCACCTACGCCTTTGATTGCGCCGATCCCGTACACGATCTCCCCGTCGTCGTTAACGTGGAAATGGTAAAGACCCGAGTTAATATCCGGCGGCAGGATCTTCAGTCCCATGCGCCAGCACTCATCCACCAGGCCAACCACCTTCTCGGTGTTATCCATATCGGCGGTCATTACCGCCGCCATAAATTCAGCGGGATAGTGCGCCTTCAGCCACAGGGTTTGATACGACACCAAAGCATAGGCGGCAGAGTGCGATTTGTTAAATCCGTACCCGGCGAATTTCTCCACCAGGTCGAAGATTTTCATTGCCAGTTCGCCGTCAATGCCGTTTTTCTTCGCGCCATCTTCAAAAATAGAGCGCTGCTTGGCCATCTCCTCCGGCTTTTTCTTACCCATTGCACGACGCAGCATATCCGCGCCGCCGAGGGTATAGCCGGAGAGCACCTGAGCAATCTGCATGACCTGTTCCTGATACAGGATGATGCCGTAGGTTGGCTCCAGTACCGGCTTCAGGCTTTCGTGCTGCCACTGAACGTCCGGGTAGGAAATCTCTTCCCGACCATGCTTACGGTCGATAAAGTTATCTACCATCCCCGACTGCAGCGGTCCCGGACGGAACAGCGCCACCAGTGCGATCATATCTTCGAAGCAGTCAGGCTGCAGACGTTTAATCAGATCTTTCATGCCGCGGGATTCAAGCTGGAAGACCGCGGTGGTCTCCGAGCGCTGCAGCATGTCGAAACTTTTCTTGTCATCCAGCGGGATAGCCGCGATATCCAGCGGCGGCTCGCCGTTCTTCTCGCGGCGGGCGTTGATCATCTCCAGCGCCCAGTTGATGATGGTAAGCGTACGCAGACCGAGGAAGTCGAACTTCACCAGCCCGGCGTATTCAACGTCGTTCTTATCAAACTGGGTAACCGGGTGCTGCCCCGCTTCGTCACAATAGAGCGGCGCAAAGTCGGTAATTTTGGTCGGGGCGATAACCACACCACCCGCGTGTTTACCGGCGTTACGCGTGACGCCTTCCAGCTTACGCGCCATGTCGATCAGCGCTTTGACTTCTTCGTCAGCTTCGTAGATTTCCGGCAGCTGCGGCTCGGCTTCAAACGCTTTTGCCAGCGTCATCCCCGGATCGGGCGGCACCAGCTTAGAGATGCGATCGACGAAGCCGTACGGATGCCCCAGCACGCGGCCCACGTCGCGGATAACCGCTTTCGCCGCCATCGTACCGAAGGTAATGATCTGCGAAACCGCGTCACGGCCATACATATCCGCCACGTGCTCAATAACCTGGTCACGTTTTTCCATACAGAAGTCGACGTCGAAGTCGGGCATGGAGACACGTTCCGGGTTAAGGAAACGTTCGAATAGCAGGTCAAATTCCAGCGGATCGAGGTCAGTGATCTTAAGCGCATAGGCCACCAGTGACCCGGCACCGGAACCACGTCCTGGACCAACCGGCACGCCGTTATCCTTCGACCACTGGATAAACTCCATTACGATCAGGAAGTAGCCCGGGAAGCCCATCTGGTTGATAACCTGAAGTTCGATATCCAGGCGCTCGTCATACTCCGGACGGCGTTTTTTACGCTCTTCTTCATCCGGGAAAAGGAATTCAAGACGTTCTTCCAGACCTTCTTTGGATTTCATGACCAGGAAGTCTTCCGTGGTCATTTCCCCGGTCGGGAACTGCGGCAGGAAATACTCACCCAAACGCACGGTAACGTTACAGCGCTTGGCGATTTCAACGCTGTTTTCCAGCGCTTCCGGGATGTCAGAGAAGAGTTCACACATCTCCTCTTCGCTGCGCATGTACTGCTGAGCAGAATAATTACGCGGGCGCTTGGGATCGTCGAGGGTGAAGCCATCATGGATCGCCACGCGAATCTCGTGAGCGTCGAAATCCCCGGCCTCAAGGAAGCGTACATCGTTGGTTGCCACCACGGGCAGCCCGCGCGCTTCCGCAAGCGCCACAGCGGCATGGAGATAACTCTCTTCATCCGGGCGACCGGTGCGGATCAGCTCCAGATAATAACGATCCGGGAAGTACTCTTCATAGAATGATACGCACTGATCCACCAGCGCACTATTGCCGCGCAGCAGGCATTTGCCCACATCACCCATGCGGCCGCCGGAGATCAGCAATAACCCTTCGTTCAGCTCCGCCAGCCAGTCCCGGTCAATCCATGGCCCCAGGGCGCCGTAGCCTCGCTGGTAGGCTTTGGAGATAAGCAGGGTGAGATTCTGATAACCCGTGTTGTTCATCGCTAACACGGAAATTTGCGTCATTTCGTCGCCGAGCAGTTCGCTCTGCACATGAAAATCAGCTCCGACGATGGGTTTCATCCCCGCGCCATGCGCCGTTCCGTAGAACTTCACCAGACCACACAGGTTGGTAAAATCGGTGATCGCCAGCGCAGGCATACCCAGTGAGGCCGCCTTTTTTACCAGCGGCCCGGTTTTCGCCAGCCCATCGATCATGGAGTAGTCGCTATGCACCCGCAGGTGTACGAAACGTGGTTCAGCCATCTTCAGATTCCGCGTTACTTAATTGCTTGCGTATTGATTCAGGACACCAGTCCCAGCGCGCGTTTCACCGGGCCAAAACTGCGCCGGTGGTGCTCGGTTGCGCCATGTTCAGCCAGCTTTTCCAGGTGGAAGGCTGTAGGATACCCTTTATGCTGAGCGAAGCCATACTGAGGGTAAGTGAGATCCAGCGCGGCCATTTCAGCATCGCGAGTCACTTTGGCAATAATAGAAGCCGCACTGATTTCCGCGACCCGGCTATCCCCTTTTACTACCGCCATGGAAGGCACAGGTAATGCAGGGCAACGGTTGCCGTCAATAAGAACATACTCCGGGGCAATTTTCAGCCCCGCCACCGCACGCTGCATCGCCAGCATTGTGGCATGCAGGATGTTCAGCTCGTCAATTTCATGCGGCTCAGCACGCCCAAGGCTCCAGGCTAATGCTTTTTCCTGAATCTCATCAAATAACGCCAGTCGGCGCTTTTCTGAAAGCTTTTTGGAGTCATTCAACCCGATAATCGGACGGGCCGGATCGAGGATCACCGCCGCGGTCACAACAGCGCCCACTAACGGGCCACGGCCCACTTCGTCCACACCCGCAACAAGGTGGGTGTGAGGATAAATAAATTCCATCATCTTGCTAACTCCAGCACCGCATCAGCCGCTTGCTCATCGGCATTACAGCGGATCTGCTGATGCAGTTCGCGGAACGTATCATGCATCTGGTGGCTGGTCTTGCCGTTGGCAAGCAGCGGTAGCAGCGCATCGGCCAGCGCCTGAGGCTGACATTCGTCCTGCAGAAGCTCTTTCACCAGTTCACGCCCGGCGAGCAGGTTTGGCAGCGAAACGTACTCCGTCTTCACCAGGCGTTTGGCCAGCCAGAAGGTGAACGGTTTCATGCGATAGCCTACCACCATCGGACATTTCGCCAGCATGCACTCCAGGGCTGCCGTACCGGAGGCCAGCAGCGCGGCATCGCTCGCGACCATCGCCTCACGGCCTTTTCCATCCAGCAGATGGATGTGAAGATCCGGTGCAACCTCGGCTTTAATACGCTCAAACTGCTCCCGGCGTTTGGCGTTCACCAGCGGCACAACCACTTCGAGATCGGGGTAGGTATCGCGCAGAATTTGCGCGGTTTTCAGGAAGTCCGCGCTAAGCATCTCTACTTCTGCGCCACGGCTACCCGGCAGAAGAGCCAGACAGTGCGCATCGTGAGGGATCCCCAGCACGTCACGCGCTGCGTTTTTATCCGGATCCAGCGGCATCGCATCCGCCATGGTATGCCCGATAAAACGGCACGGAACGTTAAATTTGTCGTAAAACGCTTTTTCGAAAGGCAGGAAAGCCAGCACCAGATTGGTTGACCGTCCGATTTTGAAAACGCGTTTCTGTCGCCACGCCCAGACGGACGGACTGACGTAGTGAATGGTTTTAATGCCCTGCTTTTTCAGATTCCCTTCGAGGGTAATGTTGAAGTCAGGCGCATCGATACCGACAAAGACATCGGGTTTGAGCTCGGTGAAGCGGCGGGTAAGATCGGCGCGGATATGCAGCAGACGACGCAGTCGCCCCAGCACCTCAACAATGCCCATCACGGCCAGCTCTTCCATTTCGTACCAGGCTTCGCAGCCTTCAGCCTGCATTAGCGGGCCTGCAACGCCAACAAAGCGAGCATCAGGTACGCGAGCCTTAAGCGCGCGGATAAGACCGGCACCAAGAATATCGCCGGAGGTTTCTCCGGCGACCAGGGCTATCGTAAGCGGACGACTGTCGACCATTAACGAATCAGACCCCTTGTGGAACGGTCAAAGAATTCCATGAACGCGTTCACTTCAGGGTGCTTTTCCGCCAGTTCGGCAATTTCCGGCTTCGCCTCTTCCAGCGTTTTGCCGCTACGGTACAGTAACTTATACGCGTTGCGGATAGCCGTAATCGCTTCGCGACTAAAGCCACGACGCTTGAGGCCTTCGATGTTCACGCCGAATGGCGTGGCATGGTTGCCCTGCGCAATTACATACGGTGGGACGTCCTGCGCCACACCGGAGCATCCGCCGACCATCACATGTGCACCAATGATGCAGAACTGATGGACTGCGGTCATACCGCCAATAATTGCGAAATCATCAACCGATACGTGTCCTGCCAGCGTTGCGTTGTTGGCAAGAATACAGCGGTCACCTACGGTACAGTCGTGCGCGATGTGCGCATTAACCATAAACAGGTTATCGCTGCCCACCTTCGTCAACCCACCACCCTGTACTGTTCCACGATGAATGGTGACGCTTTCGCGGATACGGTTACGATCGCCAATTTCCAGACGGGTCGACTCACCAGCATATTTTAAATCCTGGTTAACTTCGCCGATGGAGGCGAACTGATAGATCTCATTGTTGCTGCCAATGGTCGTATGACCATTCACGACAACGTGAGATTTCAGTACTGTACCCTCACCAATTTCGACATGGGGACCAACAATACAGAACGGGCCAATGTGGACATTAGCACCAATAATGGCGCCGGTTTCCACAATAGCGGTAGGATGAATAAAGGCAGATTTATCAATCACGTATCAGGACTCCCGGCTACGAGCACACATCATCGTCGCTTCGCAAACAACTTTGCCGTCAACCAGTGCTACGCCTTTAAAGCGAGTCAGGCCACGACGCGTTTTTTCAAAAGTGACTTCCATGATCATCTGATCACCAGGCACGACAGGGCGCTTAAAGCGCGCTTCATCGATACCCGCGAAGTAGTACAGTTCACCCGGCTCCAGTTTGCCTACGCTTTTAAACGCAAGAATACCGGTAGCTTGTGCCATCGCTTCCAGGATCAACACACCCGGGAAGATGGGTTTACCAGGGAAGTGCCCCTGGAAGAATGGCTCGTTAACGGAGACATTTTTCACTGCGCGCAGAAAACGACCTTCTTCAAAATCCAGCACACGGTCTACCAGCAAAAACGGGTAGCGGTGCGGCAGAAGTTCTAAAATCTCTTCAATATGCAGAGTATGAGTGTCGGTAGTCAAAATACTCTTCCTGTCAAAATGTACTGATTAGCAATAATAACACGGCCTGCCGGTTTAAAAGAAAGCCGACAGGCCGGGAAATTAAGCGTTAAAAAGATGAACGCTTAGTCTTGTTGATCGATCTTACGCTCAAGGGACTTGAGTCGCTTGCTCATATCATCAATATTCATCACCAGAGCTGCTGTTTTACGCCATACCTTGTTAGGTTGCAGCGGGATGCCTGAGGAATAGACGCCTGGCTCAGTGATAGGACGCATTACCATGCCCATTCCCGTCACGGTGACCTTGTCGCATATTTCCATATGACCATTGATCACGCTGGCACCGCCAATCATGCAGTAACGGCCAATTTTCAGACTGCCTGCCATGATGACGCCACCTGCAACCGCGGTATTGTCGCCAATCACAACGTTATGCGCAATCTGGCACTGATTATCGATAATAACACCGTTGCCGATAATGGTGTCGTCAAGCGCACCACGGTCAATGGTGGTACAGGCTCCGATCTCAACGCGATCGCCAATGATAACGCGACCAAGTTGCGGGATCTTAACCCAATTACCACGATCGTTAGCGTAGCCAAAACCGTCAGAACCAATCACTGTGCTGGACTGAACGAGGCAATTTTCGCCGATTTCAACTTCGTGGTAGACGGACACATTGGCCCACAAACGTGTCCCGGCGCCGATTTTTGTGTTTTTCCCAACGAAGCAGCCCGGGCCGATGACGACGTTATCGCCCAGTACGACACCAGACTCGATCACGGCATTTGCGCCGACTGCTACGTTGTTACCCAGCTGAGCCGTCGGATCGATTGCTGCACTGGCAGCAATGTTTTGCGCCGGCTGCGGCGTGGTATCAAGAATTTGTGCCATGCGAGCATACGTCAGGTAGGGATTTTTCACTACCAGTGCCGCACCAGTGGCAAACGGAAGATCGTCCTGCGTCAGAACAACAGCCGACGCCTGGCATTGAGCCAGATGTTCACGGTACTTAGGGCTTACCATGAAGGTAATATTGCCAGCTTTAGCAGATTGCATGGACGCAACAGCGGTGATGACGATATCGCCATCACCGTGTAATTCTGCATCCAACTGCTGAGCTAAATCAGCCAGTCGAATTGAAGGCATTACTTATTTAACCTGTTTCAGAACATCAGCGGTGATGTCTTTAACATCGCTGCTGTTGAAAGCAACGGCGTTCGCATCAACAACCAGATCGATGTTCTGATCGGCAGCAACTGCTTTAACAGCAGTCTGAATGCGAGTCACCAGCTTGCCACGCTCTTCGTTAGAACGACGCTGACGATCCTGCTCGAAAGCCTGCGCTTTCTGGGAGAACGTCTGGCGCTGAGCCATTACGTCTTTTTCCAGTTTGCTGCGCTCGCTTGATTTCATGGTAGAACCATCACGCTGCAGACGCTGCATTTTGGACTGAAGATCGTTTTCCATACCCTGCAGTTCGCTTGCACGGCCTTTGAATTCGTTTTCCAGAGTCGCAGAAACGCCCGTTTTCTGTGCAACCTGCTGGAACAAATTACCCATGTTGACGATTGCAATTTTGTCTGCTGCCTGAGCAGAAGTTGCCATCGCTAAACCGAGACCTGCAGCTAATAACCACTTTTTCACAATTAACTCCTTACCATCCCATTGGCACCAGAAGGTACCGTTCTTTGCGTGGCAAGGCGATCGTTTTACCGATCGCCGGTTGTCAGCGCTACACTGCCAACGCATTCCTTTGCAGCGGAGAATTACCAGGTTTTACCAATGTTAAACTGGAATTGCTCCGACTTATCTCCATCATATTTCTTAAACGGCTGGGCGTAAGAGAAGACCAACGGCCCCAGCGGTGACATCCATTGTAATGCGATACCTGCAGACATGCGAATATTGCCCGGATCGCTGTAGTCTGGAACACCTGCCGCACGCATCTGGGCAGTGTTCTCCCAGTTGGTATCCCACACGGTACCGGCATCCCAGAAGAAGGACGTACGGACTGAGTTGGCGTATTTATCACTGATAAATGGCGTTGGCGTGATGAACTCAAGGCTCGCCACGGCCATGGCGTTACCGCCTACCGCATCATCAGAGCTACAAACCTGTTTTGGATCCCGGCTTGCGCAGTTATCTTCGTCATTACCGCCGTAATAAACCGCTTTCGGACCAATGTTGTTGGACTGGAAGCCACGAACGGTACTGGAACCACCGGCGTAGAAGTTCTCATAGAACGGCATCTCTTTGCCGCCTAAACCATCGCCATAGCCCCAACGGGTACGACCCAGAACCACCCACTTATGATCGTCATCGATCGGGAAGTACGAGGCAGTATCGAGCGTTAACTTGTAGAACTCGTTATCAGAACCAGGAATAGTCACTTTACCATTCAGGTTGACACGAGAGCCCTCCGTTGGGAAGTAACCACGGTCAAGGCGGTTATACGTCCAGCCGTAGTTGAAGGTGAAGTCATCCGCCGCAAAACCGTTGTTATCGCTGGAGGTGCTCGCCGACTGGCCGATAGAGTCGAGATAACGCCACATTGCCACCTGCGGTTGCATATTGGACAGGTCGTTATGCACGTAACCTAAGCCCGCACGCAGGGTGTTGTATTCGTTAACCGGGAATCCAAGCGTACCGTCTACACCGTAGCTCTTGTTGGTGTACGAGGACAGATCCGCGTCGTCTGCTTTAAAGTCGTTATAGAAGATACGACCACCCAGGCTCACACCGTCAACGGTGAAGTATGGGTTAGTGACAGAGAACTCAGAGTAGGTCTGGTAGTCGTTTTTGGTACCGTTGATACCCACCGAGTAACCCGTACCCAGCCAGTTATCCTGCTGAACGCCAACCTGGAAGCTCACGCCGCTTTCAGTACCGTAGCCCACACCGAAGTTAAAGCTACCGGTATTACGCTCTTTCACTTTGTACACGACATCAACCTGGTCCGGGCTGCCCGGCACACGCTGGGTATCGGTATCAACCGTTTCAAAATAGCCCAGACGGTTCAGACGCTCTTTACCCTGGTCAACGAGGTCGCTACCCAACCATGCCCCTTCCATCTGGCGCATTTCGCGACGCAGAACGGAATCTTTGGAGGTGTCGTTACCTTCGAAGCGGATCTTACGCACGTAGAAACGGTTGCCCGCATCAACGTTAACGTGAAGCTTAACGGTTTTATCCGCGTCGTTGATTTCCGGCTGAGTTTGCACACGCGGATAGGCATAACCATAGCGGCCGAGCAGCTTTTTAATCCCGTCTTCCATTTTGGTTACTTTAGAACCGCTGTACAGATCGCCTGGCTGAATTTTGGTCAGCGATTCGATCTCGGCAGAATGCCCCGCCAGGTTGCCACTTACTTCAACACCCGAAAGCTTGTACTGATCGCCTTCTGTAATGTTAATCGTAATGTAGATCCCTTTCTTGTCTGGGGTCAGACTCACCTGAGTGGAGTCGATGTTGAAACGGGCATAACCGCGATCCAGATAGTAGCTGCGCAGGGTTTCGAGGTCGCCCGCCAGTTTCTGTTTCTGGTATTTGCGATCGCCCACCACGTTCCACCACGGCACTTCGTCACGCAGCTGGAAGGTGGAGATCAGTTCGTCGGTAGTGAACGCGTGGTTCCCGACGATGTTGATCTGTTGGATCTTCGCCGAGACGCCTTCCTGGAAGACCAGCTTCAGGTCAACACGGTTACGCGGCAGCGGAGTCACCACCGCTTTCACGCTGGCGCTGTACTTACCGACGCTGTAATAGAAGTCTTCCAGACCTTTTTCAATGTCTGAAAGGGTGGTGCGGTCCAGAGATTCCCCCACACGAACACCGGATGCTTCAAGGTTTTGCTTGAGCATGTCATCTTTCACCGACTTGTTACCGGAGAAAGTGATACTGGCGATCGTTGGACGTTCTTTTACCTGAACCAGCAGCGTATCACCATCGCGCAGGACGCGGACATCCTCAAAGTTGCCGGTGGCAAACAGAGCACGGATGGTGTTACTGATGTCATCATCATTAACCGTATCGCCGGGGCGCACAGGCATACTGAGGAGGGCCGCACCAACGGCGACACGCTGAAGGCCTTCGAAATGAATGTCTTTCACTACGAACCCGTCAGCACCGTATACGGTGGCGCTGCTAAACAGCAGCGACGCTATGAGCAACTTTTTCATCGCCATCGTTATTATGCGTTCTTCCTAACTAACTCTCTTACAACCGAGAGAAATCATTGAAAAGTGCAAGCCCCATTAACAGCACCAGCAAAATCGAGCCAATGCGATAACTAAAGTCTTGAACTCGCTCGGATACCGGCCCGCCTTTTAGCTTTTCAATCGCTAAAAACAGCAGATGACCCCCGTCTAAAACGGGAAGCGGGAACAGGTTGATGATCCCAAGGTTCACGCTAATGAGCGCGAGAAACATGAGATAGTAAATCACCCCGAACTCCGCTGACATCCCAGCCCCCTGAGCTATCGAAATTGGCCCACTGAGGTTGTTCAGTTTCACATCACCGGTTATCAATTTCCCCAACATGTTTACCGTCAGCTTCATCAGTTGCCATGTTTTATCCGTGGCTTCAAGGATGGCGCTAAACGGCCCATACTGGCGTATTGTCTTGTACTCATCAGGCAGCGGGATCACTTTAGGCACAACGCCTGCAAACCCTTCTGCCTTTTTGCCGACCGATTTGCTATCCGGGATCAGCGTCAGCGAGAGTGGACTACCCTGCCTTTCAACTTCCAGCGCGAGCGACGTACCCGGATTATCGCGCACCAGAGTAACAAAGGTCATCCACTGTGTTAATGGCTGACCATCGACTTTAACGATCCTATCGCCAGCTTGCAAACCCGCTTTGCTCGCCGCCGAATTTGCCTGAACTTCGGCTAATATCGGTTCGATCTGCGCACCACGTGGGCGAATCCCCAGCGCAGAGACGGGATCTTCTTTGTCTGGCTCGAAACTCCAGTGACGCAAATCCAGCACTTTATTCTGTCGCTGGTCAGAACCAAACGGCGACACGCTGACCGTGGTCTGCTCATCACCGATTTTGGCTACCAGTTGCAGTCGCACGGCATCCCAATCAGGGGTTTCGATACCATCAATCGCTTTAAGTTCCATCCCCGGCGTAATTTGCGCACTCGCCGCGATGGAATTGGGGGCGATTTCACCGACAACCGGACGCACGCCCGGAACGCCGATGATAAACACCAGCCAGTAAGCGAAGATAGCAAAGATGAAATTGGCTACCGGTCCGGCAGCAATGATGGCGGCACGTTGTCCAACGGTTTTGTTGTTAAACGCGCTGTGTCGAAGCTCAGGGGCCACAGGCTCAACACGTTCGTCGAGCATTTTGACGTAGCCACCGAGCGGGATAAGGGCGATGACAAATTCCGTGCCGTGACGGTCGGTACGCGTCCAGAGTGATTTGCCAAAACCGATGGAGAACCGCTCTACGCGCACACCGCAACGGCGAGCAACCCAGAAATGGCCAAATTCATGCACGGTAATCAGTACACCCAGTGCAACAATGAACGCCGCCAGATTCCAGAGAATGCTCAGCATAAAACCTTCCGTTAAATCGTCCCGAATACCAGTAAAAGCAGACAAGCAAACACGGGAACAGCCGCTGTCAGGCTGTCAATGCGATCCAGTATCCCGCCATGCCCTGGAATCAGGTGTCCGCTGTCCTTAATCCCTGCTTCTCGCTTGAACATACTTTCGGTTAAATCACCGAGTACCGAGGCCAGCGCGGCAAAAATCGAACACACCAGCAGTATTGACGGTGCAATGTCCAGATTCGCCCAGACGCCATAGCCCCAGGAGATAATCGCTGCCGTAAACAGGCCGCCGATGAATCCTTGCCAGGTTTTACCAGGCGACACCTTCGGAGCCAGTTTATGTTTGCCGAACAGTTTACCAAACATATAGGCCCCAGAGTCAGCCCCCCAGACCAGAATCATCACATAAAGCAGCCAAATCGCACCGCTGTAGTGGTTTTCGTCGTAGTGCCAGGCGCGCAGAGCCACCATGCCCCAGAAAAAAGGCACAATGGTAAGAAGACCAAATATAAGGCGCAGCACTTTTGAATTGCGCCACAACGCCGCGGAGCCTGGATAAAAAAGCACCAAAACAAGGGCGGCGATCCACCAGGCCAACGATACCCACAGGGACCCGGCAACCAGTGGTTGGTGAATATCATGGTGATATTCCGGCAAGGTAAACAGCATCAGGGCCAGGATCAAGCCACAGAGTACCGCCAGCCATACCCGCTGACTGCGCGACGTAAAGCCGCTAAACTGTCCCCATTCCCACGCGGCCAGCATACACACCACCAGCGTGACAATAGCAAATCCCACCGGGGGCAGTAAAAACAGCGCCGCAATGACAATGGGTATTAATACAAAAGCGGAAATCAGGCGATACTTCAGCAAAAGCTACCCCCATCAGGCTTTGTCGCCACCAGGCTCGGTGCCGCCGAAACGACGCTCTCGATTGGCAAAGGCATGCAGCGCACCTTCAAAGTCTTGTTCATCAAAATCGGGCCAAAGCACATCCGTAAAGTAAAGTTCGGCATAGGCAATTTGCCACAGCAAAAAGTTACTTATGCGATGTTCTCCCCCTGTCCTAATTACCAAATCCACAGGTGCCAGTTCATTCATGCAGATTTGCTTGCTCAGCGCGTCTTCATCAATTTGGTCGGGTCTCAACAACCCTTCCTGAACCTGTTCGGCCAGGTGCCGAACCCCCTGGATAATATCCCAGCGTCCACCGTAATTCGCCGCGATATTCAGCGTCAGACCCGTGTTATTTTCAGTCAGCGCTTCTGCTTTACGAATCCGTTCCTGCAAACGTGAGTTAAAACGACTGGTTTCGCCAATGACACGCAGGCGCACGTTGTGGCGGTGCAGGCTTTTTACTTCGCTGTCGAGCGCCCACACAAACAGTTCCATCAACGCAGTCACTTCCTGCGCAGGTCGATTCCAGTTTTCACTGCTAAAAGCATAGAGCGTTAACGCATCAATGCCGTTATTGGCGGCAAAAGAGACGGCGCGGCGAACAGATTTCGCCCCAGCTTTATGCCCAAAGGCTCGTATCTTCCCTTGTCTTTTCGCCCAGCGGCCATTGCCATCCATGATGATTGCTACATGACGGCAGCCATGAGCTGGCAAGTTTTCGCTTATTGGTTGATTCGCAGACAACATAACGCGTTTTTAGTCCCTGAAAAGGATTTAACGGTACTCAGGAATACTGAAGCCTATACGTAAAAAAGCCGTGTCAAACCACGGCTTACCTGACCACTTAAAGTCAAATACCTGCGATCAGGTGGCGCAGACTATATCACCGAAGCCCAACGCTAACAAATAGCACGACGACTGGTGCTTGCTTTATCACCAGCTTGCGAGACGTGTCACCTGTTTGCGCGCAATAATACGAGCCTGCTCATCCACCGCCAGCACCTCTTCCACGCTTTGTGGTTCGCGCAGATCCATCAACTCCAGTACCGACAAATTCAGCATAGCGATATCGGTGAAACGGATCTGCTGATTCAGAAATGCTTCAACGGTAATTTCATTGGCTGCATTGAGTGCCGTCGTCGCCGCCTGCCCCTGGTCAAAGGCATTCATTGCAAGCTTAAGACACGGATAACGATCGTAGTCAGGTTCACTGAACGTCAGAGAACTCAGCTTGCAAAAATCGAGTGGCTTCACGCCAGATTTCACGCGTTCAGGCCATGCCATTGCATGTGCAATTGGCGTACGCATATCCGGCTCTCCCAGCTGTGCCAGCACGCTGCCGTCCTGATAGCGCACCATCGAGTGAATCACCGATTGCGGGTGGATCAGCACTTCCATCTGTTTCGCCGACGCGTTAAACAGCCAGCGAGCTTCAATGTATTCCAGACCTTTGTTCATCATAGTGGCAGAGTCAACGGAGATCTTACGCCCCATTGACCAGTTCGGATGACGGCACGCCTGATCCGGCGTCATTGCGCTCAGTTCAGACAGTGGCGTTTCACGGAACGGGCCACCAGACCCGGTAAGCAAAATCGATACAACCCCATTCTGCTCCAGGTCAGCGTACCCCAGGTTCTGCTGAAAAGGTTGCGGTAAACTCTGAAAAATGGCGTTGTGCTCGCTGTCGACCGGCAAAAGTCGTGCTCCGCGCTGCTTAACCGCCTCCATAAACAGGCGTCCGCAGGTTACCAGCGACTCTTTATTCGCCAGCAGAACATCTTTACCGGCATCGATGGCGGCCAGCGTCGGCAGCAATCCGGCCGCGCCAACAATGGCGGCCATCACCTGATCGACCTCATCCAGCGCGGCCATCTCGCAGGCAGCCTGCTGCCCGCTCAGAACCTCAGTACGACTGCCCTTCTCTTGCAGAGCGGCTTTCAGCTGGCGGGCGCTCTCTTCGTCATCCATTACCGCATAGCGGGGCGTAAACTCCAGACACTGCTCGACCATTCGCTGCACATTCTTCCCGGCCACCAGTGCTGTCACGGTGTAAAGCGCAGGGTTGTGGCGTACAACGTCGAGAGTGCTGCAACCGATAGATCCGGTTGAGCCAAGGAGAGTTAAATGCTTCATGAGATGCCCGAAAAAAGTTAGACCAGATAAAAGCAAAACGCCGCCAGCAAGACCCGAAGTCCCTCTGAACGGCGTTTATCAGTGTAAGACAGAAATCAGAACTGCATCAGTTCCGCTTCTTTATCTGCCAGCGCCGCATCAATTTTCTTGATGGCAGCGTCAGTCATTTTCTGAATGTCGTCCTGTGAA
This sequence comes from Enterobacter sp. 50793107, assembly GCF_001463365.1. Taxonomy (NCBI): domain Bacteria; kingdom Pseudomonadati; phylum Pseudomonadota; class Gammaproteobacteria; order Enterobacterales; family Enterobacteriaceae; genus Enterobacter; species Enterobacter sp. 50793107. Next base: position 29,460 of record NZ_LNII01000080.1, read on the forward strand.
CGACGATCGTCATCTTCACTGATCTCTTTTTCTTTCAGCAGCGCTTTCACTTTATCGTTAGCGTCGCGACGGACGTTACGCACGGAAACACGACCCTGCTCAGCTTCGCCACGCACCACTTTGATCAGGTCTTTACGACGCTCTTCGGTCAGCGGAGGCAGTGGAACACGGATATCAGCACCCGCAGAGCTTGGGTTCAGACCGAGGTCAGATGCCATGATCGCTTTCTCAACCGCCGGGCCCATAGAGCGATCGAACACATTGATTTTCAGCGTACGGGTATCTTCTACGGTCACGCTCGCCAGCTGGCGCAGAGGGGTAGGCGTACCGTAGTACTCTACGATGATGCCATCCAGCAGGCTTGGAGAAGCACGGCCAGTACGGATTTTGCTGATTTGGGTTTTGAACGCTTCTACGCATTTTTCCATGCGTACTTCAGCATCTTTTCTGATGTCGTTAATCACGTTACGAATCCTTGAAAACTTGTCTCAGGCAGACTATCCGCCAGCACAGTGCTACAGGTGTGCTAAGTATAGTCGCGTTTAATTCATGACAACGCCAATGGCGCGTCCGGGTAAGATACCACTTCAAAATAAAGCGGAATCTTACCTGTATTTATCGCCGACGGAAATTATTCCGTGATCAATGTGCCTTCTTTTTCGCCCATGACCACGCGGCGCAGTGCGCCAGGCTTATTCATGTTGAAGACACGGATTGGCAGTTTGTGGTCGCGAGCCAGGGTGAAGGCGGCAAGATCCATCACTTTCAGCTCTTTTTCCAGCACTTCGCTGTAGGACAGCTGATCGTACATGGTGGCAGAGGGATCTTTTGCCGGGTCGGCGGTAAACACGCCATCCACTTTGGTTGCTTTCAGCACCACATCGGCTTCGATTTCGATACCGCGCAGGCAGGCAGCGGAATCGGTTGTAAAGAACGGGTTACCCGTACCGGCGGAGAGGATCACCACGCGGTTGTTGCGCAGCAGGCTGATCGCTTCTGCCCAGCTGTAGTTATCGCAAACGCCATTCAAAGGAATAGCGGACATCAGGCGGGCATTCACATAGGCACGATGCAACGCATCACGCATTGCCAGACCGTTCATCACGGTTGCCAACATACCCATATGGTCGCCCACAACGCGGTTCATCCCCGCTTTCGCCAGACCAGCACCACGGAAAAGGTTGCCACCGCCAATGACCACGCCGACCTGAATACCCAGTTCGACAAGTTCTTTGATCTCCTGTGCCATGCGGTCGAGAATGCTTGCGTCAATACCGAAGCCTTCCGATCCCTGCAGCGCTTCGCCACTCAGCTTAAGCAGAATGCGTTTGTACACGGGTTTTGCATTGGTAGCCATGTTTCTTTCCTGAGACTGTCAACGATTAAGATGGGGGTTAATTCTGGCGACATAGTATGTCGCATACCAGCACAGCGATACGGGATCCTGTCTGATTTTCGTCTGACGGGTGACAAAAAGAAGCCGCCCTCAGGCGGCTCCTTTTTCATCATTAAGACTGCTTGGACATTGCAGCAACTTCTGCTGCGAAGTCAGTCTCAACTTTCTCGATGCCTTCGCCCACTTCGAAGCGGATGAAGCCAGTTACGTCAGCGTTGTGCTCTTTCAGCAGCTGAGCAACGGATTTGCTTGGATCCATAACGAAAGGCTGGCCAGTCAGAGAAACTTCGCCGGTGAATTTCTTCATGCGGCCTTCAACCATTTTCTCTGCGATTTCTTTTGGCTTACCAGACTGCATCGCGATGTCCAGCTGAACCTGGTACTCTTTCTCTACCACTTCAGCAGACACGTCTTCTGGTTTAACGAATTCTGGTTTGCTTGCAGCGATGTGCATTGCCAGCTGTTTAACCAGCTCTTCGTCAGCGCCTTTAGCCGCAACCAGAACACCGATACGCGCACCGTGCTGGTAAGAACCCAGAACGTCGCCTTCCAGGGAAGCTACGCGACGGATGTTGATGTTCTCACCGATTTTAGCAACCAGCGCAACACGTTCTTCTTCGAACTGTGCTTTCAGAACTTCAACGTCAGTGATTTTGCCAGCAACAGCTGCGTCCAGAACTTTGTTAGCAAATGCCTGGAAACCACCATCTTTAGCAACGAAGTCAGTCTGGCAGTTAACTTCCAGAATGATGCCGTAGTTGCCGTCGATTTTAGTGATGATCACGCCGTCAGCAGCAACGTTGCCTGCTTTTTTAGCTGCTTTGATCGCACCGGATTTACGCATGTTTTCGATTGCCAGCTCGATGTCGCCGTTCGCTTCAGTCAGCGCTTTTTTGCAATCCATCATGCCTGCGCCAGTACGCTCGCGCAGCTCTTTTACCAGGGATGCGGTAATTTCAGCCATTCTTAAATCCTCGGGAGATGTGAACTGCCCGGCCTGCGGCCAAACAGTATAAATTGAAAAAAGGGGCCGATAATGGGCCCCTATTCATACACGGTACTAATAAGGGGTGAAACCTTATTATTCAGCTTCTACGAAGCTTTCTTCCGCCTGAGAAGCCAGATCCTGGGAACGGCCTTCACGAACGGTAGCAGCTACAGCGCTCAGGTACAGGCTAACAGCACGGATTGCGTCGTCGTTACCCGGGATAACGAAGTCAACACCGTCCGGATCGGAGTTGGTATCAACGATAGCGAATACCGGGATACCCAGGTTGTTAGCTTCTTTGATTGCGATGTGCTCGTGGTCTGCATCGATTACGAACAGCGCGTCTGGCAGGCCGCCCATATCTTTGATACCGCCCAGGCTGTTTTCCAGCTTGTCCAGCTCACGAGTGCGCATCAGCGCTTCTTTCTTAGTCAGCTTGTCGAAAGTACCGTCCTGAGACTGGGTTTCCAGATCTTTCAGGCGCTTGATGGACTGACGAACAGTTTTCCAGTTGGTCAGCATGCCGCCCAACCAGCGATGGTTCACGAAGAACTGGTCGCAGCTGTTAGCAGCATCTTTCACAGCTTCGCTTGCAGCGCGCTTAGTACCAACGAACAGAATCTTACCTTTACGGGAAGCGATCTTGTTCAGCTCAGCCAGGGCTTCGTTGAACATTGGTACAGTTTTCTCAAGGTTGATGATGTGAACTTTGTTACGCGCGCCGAAGATGAAAGGCTTCATTTTCGGGTTCCAGTAACGGGTCTGGTGACCGAAGTGAACACCAGCCTTGAGCATGTCGCGCATGGAAACAGTTGCCATGTTTAAAACCTCTATATTGAAAGTTGGGGTTATGCCTCCACGTATCCCATATTACCGACCCCGAAGGGCACCCCGGAATATGTGCCGATACGTGTGTGTTGTTACACAAAGTGAGATATATCGCTCCCGTCCAGCCTGTGTATCTGAGATGGATCGGAAGTCCGGCGCGCTTTATACCACAAATCGCGACCAGAAACCAATAATTGTTGGCGTAGTGTGCTGTTAATGATTCTCAGTTTGGCACGGGGTGCGCCTGACTGATACCATTGACGGTACTTAGACTAGTATTGTCGAAAAAATCGACACCGATGGACAGATTACATGGCTATCTCTATTAAGACCCCTGAAGAAATTGAAAAGATGCGCGTCGCCGGTCGTCTGGCCGCGGAAGTGCTGGAAATGATCGAGCCGTTCGTGAAACCGGGCGTCAGCACCGGCGAACTGGACCGCATCTGTAACGACTATATCGTTAACGAGCAGCACGCGGTCTCCGCCTGCCTCGGCTACCACGGTTTCCCGAAATCCGTCTGCATTTCTATAAATGAAGTGGTGTGCCACGGTATTCCGGATGACGAAAAACTGCTGAAAGATGGCGACATCGTCAACATCGACGTCACCGTCATTAAAGATGATTACCACGGTGACACCTCGAAGATGTTTATCGTGGGCAAGCCAACCATCCTGGGTGAGCGCCTGTGTAAAGTGACGCAGGAGAGCCTCTACCTGGCGCTGAAGATGGTGAAACCGGGCATTCGCCTGCGCACCATTGGTGCCGCTATCCAGAAGTTTGTCGAAGCGGAAGGTTTCTCCGTGGTTCGCGAATATTGTGGTCACGGCATTGGCCGCGTCTTCCACGAAGAGCCGCAGGTTCTGCACTACGATGCGGATGACGGCGGCGTGGTGCTGCAAAAAGGGATGACCTTCACCATCGAGCCGATGGTCAACGCGGGTGACTACCGTATCCGTACCATGAAAGATGGCTGGACGGTGAAAACCAAAGACAGAAGCTTGTCTGCACAGTACGAGCATACTATTGTGGTAACAGACAACGGCTGCGAAATTATGACGTTGCGCAAGGATGACACCATCCCGGCAATACTGACGCACGATGAATGATAAAAAAGCCGGCAAATGCCGGCTTTTTTAATGGCGATAGCTTTTTCTTATGGGTGGCGCACGATGAGTAATCTATTACCCGAACAGTATGCTAACACAGCACTTCCCACCCTTCCCGACCAGCCCGATAACCCGGGCGTCTGGCCGCAGCACGAGCTGAGCTGTGCCGGCATCAAAGCCCATATGGATGTCTTCCAGCGCTGGCTGGGAAGCGCGTTTGATGCGGGCATTTCCGCCGAACAGCTCATTGAAGCGCGCACCGAATTTATTGACCAGCTTCTGCAACGCCTGTGGATTGAGTACGGGTTCGGGCAGGTCAGCGACGTGGCGCTGGTTGCCGTCGGGGGCTATGGCCGCGGTGAGCTGCATCCGCTTTCCGATATTGACCTGCTGATCTTAAGCCGCAAAAAACTGCCGGACGAACAGGCGCAGAAGATTGGCGAATTGCTGACGCTGCTCTGGGATGTGAAACTGGAAGTCGGCCACAGCGTACGCACCCTGGAAGAGTGCCTGCTGGAGGGACTATCGGATCTGACCGTTGCCACCAACCTGATTGAAACCCGCCTGCTGATCGGCGACGTCGCGCTGTTCCTGGAACTGCAAAAACACATATTCAGCGACGGCTTCTGGCCATCAGAAAAGTTCTTCGCCGCTAAGGTCGAGGAACAAAATCAACGCCACCAGCGCTATCACGGCACAAGCTATAACCTTGAACCGGATATCAAAAGCAGCCCCGGCGGCCTGCGCGATATCCACACATTACAGTGGGTAGCCCGTCGCCACTTTGGCGCCACCTCGCTGGATGAAATGGTGGGTTTTGGCTTTTTAACCGAAGCCGAGCGAAACGAGCTCAACGAGTGTCTGCATCTACTGTGGCGCATTCGTTTTGCCCTCCATCTTGAACTTAATCGCTACGATAACCGTCTGTTGTTCGACCGCCAGCTCAGCGTGGCCCAGCGCCTTCACTACAGCGGCGAAGGTAACGAACCGGTTGAGCACATGATGAAGGATTTCTTCCGCGTGACCCGACGCGTTACCGAACTCAACCAGATGTTATTGCAGCTGTTCGACGAAGCTATTCTGGCGCTGACGGCCGACGAAAAACCGCGCCCCATTGATGATGAGTTTCAGCTACGCGGTACGCTTATCGATCTGCGTGACGAAACGCTGTTTATGCGCGAGCCGGAAGCGATCCTGCGGATGTTCTATACCATGGTCCGCAACAGCACGATCACCGGGATCTACTCCACCACCCTGCGCCATTTGCGCCATGCGCGCCGCCATCTGACGCAGCCGCTGTGCTATATCCCGGAAGCGCGTTCGCTGTTCCTGAGCATGCTCCGCCATCCGGGCGCCGTCAGTCGCGGACTGCTGCCAATGCACCGTCACAGCGTACTGTGGGCCTATATGCCGCAATGGTCGCACATTGTCGGGCAGATGCAGTTCGATCTGTTCCATGCCTATACGGTGGATGAACACACGATCCGTGTCATGCTCAAGCTGGAGAGTTTTGCGAAAGAAGAGACGCGCTCCCGCCACCCGCTGTGCGTTGAGCTGTGGCCACGGCTGACCCATCCGGAGCTGATCCTGATTGCCGCCCTGTTCCACGATATCGCCAAAGGTCGCGGCGGTGACCACTCGGTGCTCGGCGCGCAGGATGTGTTGAAATTTGCCGAACTGCACGGTCTGAACTCACGTGAAACACAGCTGGTGGCCTGGCTGGTGCGCCATCATCTGCTGATGTCAGTCACCGCACAGCGTCGTGACATTCAGGATCCTGAAGTGATCAAGCAGTTTGCAGAAGAGGTACAAACAGAAAACCGTCTGCGCTATCTGGTCTGCCTGACGGTGGCCGATATCTGCGCCACCAACGAAACGCTGTGGAACAGCTGGAAGCAGAGCCTGCTACGTGAACTGTACTTTGCGACCGAAAAACAGCTGCGCCGCGGAATGCAAAACACGCCCGACATGCGCGAGCGCGTGCGCCACCATCAGTTGCAGGCTCTGGCCCTGCTGCGGATGGACAACATTGATGAAGAGGCGTTGCATCAGATTTGGGCCCGCTGTCGTGCCAACTACTTTGTCCGTCACAGTCCAAACCAGCTCGCCTGGCATGCGCGGCATCTGCTGCAGCATGATTTGTCGCAGCCGATGATCCTGCTCAGCCCGCAGGCGACGCGCGGTGGTACCGAGATCTTTATCTGGAGCCCGGACCGCCCTTATCTGTTTGCTGCGGTATGCGCTGAACTGGACAGACGAAACCTGAGCGTGCACGACGCGCAGATTTTCACCACCCGCGACGGCATGGCGATGGACACCTTTATTGTGCTGGAGCCGGACGGCAGCCCGCTGTCGTCGGATCGTCATGAGGGGATACGTTTTGGTCTGGAGCAGGCCATCACTCAGCGCAGCTGGCAGCCGCCGCAGCCGCGTCGTCAGCCCGCTAAACTGCGCCACTTTACCGTCGATACCGAGGTCAATTTCCTGCCGACCCACACCGATCGTAAATCGTTCCTGGAGCTCATTGCCCTGGATCAGCCAGGTCTGCTCGCCCGCGTCGGTCAGGTCTTTGCCGATCTGGGAATTTCGCTCCACGGGGCCCGAATTACAACCATTGGCGAGCGAGTAGAAGATTTATTTATAATCGCAACAGCGGACCGGCGTGCCCTTAATAATGACCTGCAACTTGAAGTGCAACAACGGTTGACAGCAGCCCTCAATCCAAACGATAAAGGGTGACGTGTTTTTTAGTGAAATGGAAAGAGTAAACAATGCAGCAGTTACAGAACGTTATTGAGTCCGCTTTTGAGCGTCGCGCCGAGATTACCCCGGCAAATGTGGATACCGTTACCCGCGAAGCGGTTAACCAGGTGATTTCTCTGCTGGATTCCGGCGCGCTGCGTGTAGCAGAAAAAATCGACGGTCAGTGGGTCACTCATCAATGGCTGAAGAAAGCCGTGCTGCTCTCTTTCCGTATCAACGATAACCAGGTTATCGACGGAGCTGAAAGCCGCTACTTCGATAAAGTGCCAATGAAATTCGCTGATTACGACGAAGCGCGTTTCCAGAAAGAAGGCTTCCGCGTAGTGCCACCTGCTGCGGTGCGTCAGGGCGCGTTCATCGCCCGTAACACCGTACTGATGCCATCCTACGTAAACATCGGTGCCTATGTAGACGAAGGTACCATGGTGGATACCTGGGCTACCGTGGGCTCCTGCGCGCAGATCGGTAAAAACGTTCACCTTTCCGGCGGCGTCGGCATCGGTGGCGTACTGGAACCCCTGCAGGCTAACCCAACCATCATCGAAGACAACTGCTTCATCGGCGCGCGCTCTGAAGTGGTAGAAGGCGTGATCGTTGAAGAAGGCTCAGTGATCTCTATGGGCGTTTACATCGGTCAGAGCACCCGTATTTACGACCGTGAAACCGGCGAAATCCATTACGGCCGTGTTCCGGCAGGCTCCGTGGTTGTTTCCGGCAACCTGCCGTCTAAAGATGGTAAGTACAGCCTGTACTGTGCGGTTATCGTGAAGAAAGTGGACGCGAAAACCCGCGGTAAAGTGGGCATCAACGAATTGCTGCGCACCATCGATTAATCGGATATAACAAAAAGCGGGGGCAACCCCGCTTTTTTCATATCTGAGGGTGGCGAAAATAGATTTTTTCGTTAATTATTCAAAGGTTATGTTGAGATCAAGGGTACCGCTATGTACGATAATCTGAAAAGTCTGGGCATTACCAATCCTGATGAAATTGATCGTTACAGCCTTCGCCAGGAAGCCAACAACGACATTTTAAAAATCTATTTTCACAAGGACAAAGGAGAGTTTTTCGCCAAGAGCGTGAAGTTTAAATATCCACGCCAGCGTAAGACCGTCGTCGCAGACGGTGTAGGACAGGGATACAAAGAGGTTCAGGAAATCAGCCCCAACCTGCGCTATGTGATCGATGAACTCGATCAGATCTGCCAGCGCGACCGTACCGAAGTCGATCTCAAGCGTAAGATCCTTGACGATCTGCGTCACCTTGAAAGCGTTGTGACTAATAAGATCAGCGAGATTGAAGCGGATCTTGAGAAATTAACGCGTAACAAATAAGTTGGGTGCGGCCTGATGCCCTCACCCCGGCCCTCTCCCACAGGGAGAGGGAGAAAACCATCATGTAGGCCGGGTAAGGCGAAGCCGCCACCCGGCAAACAGCATCATCGCTGTTCATCCAGCTGCAACGCCACATACAGCAGCAGCCTGTCGTCAAAACTTCCCAGATCCAGCCCTGTCAGCTCCGAAATCCGGTTGAGCCGATACTCCAGCGTGTTGCGGTGAATGAACAGCGCTTTCGACGTCGCCAGCGGCTGCACGTTATGCCGGAACCACGCCTGTAGCGTCCGGCGCAGCAGGCCATTGTTGTCCATCGCTTTCAGACGTGCGAGCGGACGCGCCAGCTCATTGGCCTGCCAGCCACCGCGCAGGCTGTCGAGCAGTACCGGCAGCATCAGATCCTGATAAAAATAGCTGCGGCTTTCCGGCATTCGCTGTTTACCCACCATCATCGTGGTACGCGCCGTACGCCATGAGCGGGCGATACTGCCAGGCCCGGTAAAGTAATTCCCCAGGGCGACGCGAAAACGCAGCTGACCATTCTCTTTCATACGGGAAATTAACTGCTCCACACGACGACGGTGATCTTCCGCATCCCAGCGACCGAACGCGTTAAGCGCCGGCTTGAGCACCACCATTTCCGTCAGGGATACAATCGCCACCAGGTTGTCGCGCTCCGGCGTTGCCAGCGCGTTTTGTAGCTGCTGCAATTCAGCCATCGCGCTATCGACCCCCAGCTGGCCGCTATCCACCTCAATCACCGCCACGACGCGCGGTTGGTTCAGGTCAATACCCAGACGCTGCGCCCACTCGCTCAGCGCAGGCGTATGCTCCTCTGCCTGAATCAGGTTCATCACCAGCTCTTCGCGCAGACGGCTGTCCTGGGCCAGCAGGTGCATCAGGCGCGACTGCTCCAGCATCATCTCCGCCGTCATGCAGACCAGCTCGCCATATTTACGCAGTGATTCGGGTTCACCGGTCAGGCCTATTACGCCAACAATTTCCCCTTCAAGGCGCAGCGGTAAATTGATGCCCTGACGGACGCCGTGCAGGTGTTTCGCCACGGCATCATCGATATCCACGACCCGCCCCTGGGAAAGCACCAGCAGTGCACCTTCGTGCAATTCCCCAATACGCTCGCGATCGCCGCTGCCAATAATGCGCCCGCGGGCATCCATTACGTTGATATTGGTATCGATGATGCGCATGGTGCGCGCCACGATATCCTGCGCCATTTTGGTATCAAGATGCCAGCCAGCCATGTAACCCTCCTGTGAGCAGAGCTCAAGCATAGGGGAGTTCGGTTACGGTCGCATTGTGCGAATGCACAAAATCAGGCAGTGAAGTATGGACTTGTGGGAAGGGTCACAGAAACAAAAAAGCCCCTGCTTACATCACGCAGGGGCTTACGAGGATTACTGCATCAGAAGATAGATAGAAGTATCACCACGCTGAATATTCAGCGCCAGCACGGATGGTTTGCTGTCGAGAATTTTACGCAGTTCAGCGATGTTTTTCACTGGCTGCTGGTTAGCACCCATGATCACATCACCTTTTTTCAGGCCGATACGGGCTGCCGGGGAATTCGCTTTCACGTTATTCACCACCACGCCTTTATCTGCACCTTTGTTGCTCATCTCCGCCCCTTCAATACCGCTGAAGATGGTGCTGGAATCAACCTGATTCTGACTGCTCTGCTGCAGCTCCAGACTCACGTTAACCGCCTTACCGTCACGCAGCAGGCCGAGGGTGACTTTGCTGCCAATTGGCATTGAACCCACTTCGGCACGCAGGGCGGCAAAGCTGCTGATCGGTTTACCGTTCAGGGAGGTGATCACATCCCCGGCTTTAATCCCCGCTTTTGCTGCGGAGGAGTTCGGCATAACCTGGCTCACGAACGCGCCGCGCTGGGCGTCAACTTTCATCGCTTTCGCCAGCTCAGAGTTCAGCTCGGTACCCATGATACCCAGCTCACCGCGTTTCACCTGGCCGTACTGCACCATCTGCGCGGTCAGGTTTTTCACCATATTACTTGGGATAGCAAAACCGATACCGATGTTGCCGCCGTCCGGTGCCAGAATAGCGGTGTTGATACCGATCAGCTCGCCGTTCAGGTTCACCAGCGCACCGCCGGAGTTACCGCGGTTGATCGCCGCATCCGTCTGGATGAAGTTTTCATAGTTCTCCGCGTTCAGGCCGCTACGGCCCAGCGCTGAAACAATCCCCGAGGTCACGGTTTCGCCCAGACCGAACGGGTTACCGATGGCCACGGTGTAGTCACCGACACGCAGCGCGTCGGAGTCGGCAATTTTAATCGCCGTCAGGTTTTTAGGATCCTGAATCTGGATCAGTGCGATATCAGAGCGTGGGTCCTTGCCCACCACTTTGGCGTCAAATTTACGCCCGTCGCTCAGCTGAACCTTAATGCTGTTGGCGTTATCCACCACGTGGTTGTTGGTAACGACATACCCTTTCGCGGCATCAATAATAACCCCCGAGCCAAGCGCCATGAATTTCTGCTGCTGGCCGCCGCCCTGGCCGTCATCCCCTGCGCCACCGCCCTGACAGAACGGAGAACTCTGGAATGGCGAACCGTCCTGGCAGAACGGCGAGTTATCGCCGAAGAACTGCTGGAAGTTACGCGGCATACGCGGCGTATTGACGGTCGTGCTGCCCTCAACGTTAATACTCACCACCGATGGCATCACTTTTTCGAGCATCGGTGCCAGGCTTGGCATCTGCTGCGCGGTTGCTGCCGACGACGCGGTCTCGGCTGCAGTAGCAGTCAGAGGAGACAGCGCTAAACCTAAACTCAGAGCCAGTGCACTCATTGCTAATGTGGTTTTTTTCATGTTTCTCAATCTCGATTTACAGATAACGCAAAATTGCTGTGTAACTCAGATTCGTTTTATACCGCTTAGTTCCGGCGATAAGTTTATGGAAAAAGTAAAAATTTATTGGTCGTCTTTACAAAACTCCGGGATTATTCCACCGCCATCAGCTTGCGGTACTCATCCCAGGCATACAAATCGGTCATTCCGCTGATATAGTCCTGGATGAGACGACAGCGATAATAATATTCGAGCACCGGCCACTGCGGTGAGTGGCGATCCAGTTTGCCGATGGCTTCAACGTAAGCCAGACGATGACGGGTAGAAAGTTTCTGATAAAGCCGGGACTCAATCGGTATTCGTCGCACGCGCTCTTGTTCCACCAGCTCGCTGAATTCATCGACCGACAATTGCAGCAGAGGGCGATATATTTCCAGTAAGCCGCTGATAACCCGGTATCCCTGCAGCTCTAACTGTTCGACATCGGGGTGGCTGAATACATGACGCATCGCGACATGTTTATATAACTCAAGCAACTGGCTGAAGCTACTGTCATCCTCCAGCAAGGCATGATTGAACTCGCCGCTAAAAATCATCGGCAAATTATCAATAAAGCGCGAGGCGGCGTAAGGCACCAGTTTATTTAATGTATTGACCCGCAAATACATAAAGAACTGATCTTCGGTGCTCCGGCTTAATGTATTTGCACGCGATTTTTCCCAGGCATTTTCAACCACCTGGGCAAACAGCGAACCTTTTTCATGTTTCCCCCATGCATCATAAAGATGCTGATAAAGCTCCTCGACGCTAAATATTCTTTTTTCAACCGCGTCTTCCAGGTCAGCAACGCAATAGGAGATGTCATCGGCGGCTTCCATAATCCACGTCAACGGGAAGCGGCCATTTGCAGTCAATGAAAGTTCTTTACGTAACCGCTCAATATAGGCCTCTTCGGAGAGGTAATAGCCCGGCTTTTTCATCAGATAGCTGTGCGAAGCGGGCGTTTCGCCCATCCACCAGGCGGGACGGGTATATTTGAGGATGCATCCCACCTGTGCCCAGGTCAGATTCATGCGCATCAGGGAGTGCACCAGCCTGATCCCCTGCGCATTGCCTTCAAAATGACAGAGATCCTGACGCACTTTACGACGCAGATCGTTTAGCCCGTCTTCGCCTTCACGCAGGCGTAAATCCCGCACCACGCAGCGGTCATCACTGAGCGGCTGGCTGACGGCATCCGACGGGAAGAGTCGCTGCCTGAACCAGTCGTTGATCGCCGCCTCGCCAAAGTGACCAAACGGGGGATTGCCGATGTCGTGCATCAGGCAGGCCATCTCAACAATACTTTCAAAGGGCCCGGTCAACTCATCCAGACCGTAGGTTTCCAGCAAGCGCTGCTCTTTGAGACGGCTTAAAATCTCTTTGGCAATGTAGCGCCCCACCTGCTGAACTTCCATTGAGTGGGTAAGGCGTGTGCGCACGGCAGCGTTACGCTCAAGCGGAAACACCTGGGTCTTTTGCTGCAGACGACGAATGGCAGGCGAGTTAATGATCCGCCCGCGATCGCTTTCGAAGATACGCAGGATCTCATGTTCGCTCTTTTCACCCTGCGGCGAACGGAAACGTCGGTGCCAGTTAATTTTGGTGCGAAAATCGATCTGTGACATGTGCTCCCCCGCGTGAGAATGCGTTTCCCCTTAAGCGCATGATAGACTATGCATCTTAACAAGGCACATCGCGAGTAAATCTATGAAAATCGGCATTATTGGTGCAATGGAAGAAGAAGTTACGCTGCTGCGTGACAAAATTGAGAACCGTCAGACTCTCTCTCTGGGGGGTTGTGAGATCTATACCGGTCAACTGAACGGTGTTGACGTGGCTCTGCTGAAATCAGGCATCGGTAAGGTTGCTGCTGCGCTGGGCGCAACGCTGTTGCTTGAGCGCTGTAAGCCAGACGTGATCGTTAACACCGGCTCTGCAGGCGGTCTGGCACCGACCCTGAAAGTGGGTGATATCGTCGTCTCCGATGAAGCGCGTTACCACGATGCAGACGTTACCGCATTCGGCTACGAATACGGTCAGCTTCCAGGTTGCCCGGCCGGCTTTAAGGCCGACGATAAGCTGGTTGCGGCAGCAGAAGAGTGCATTGCTGAGCTGAACCTCAACGCCGTACGCGGCCTGATTGTAAGCGGTGATGCCTTCATCAATGGCTCCGTCGGCCTGGCAAAAATCCGTCACAACTTCCCGCAGGCTATCGCCGTTGAGATGGAAGCGACCGCGATTGCCCACGTTTGCCATAATTTCAACGTCCCGTTCGTGGTGGTCCGCGCCATCTCTGACGTGGCCGATCAGCAGTCTCATATCAGCTTCGACGAATTCCTGGTTGTCGCGGCAAAACAGTCCACCGTGATGGTGGAGAGCCTTGTGCAGAAACTGGCTCGTGGCTAAACATGCCATCAGGGCGCTGGTCGCCCTGCTTCTGCTCGCACCGGCCTGGCTCTGCGCCGCGCCGCGTGTGATTACCCTCTCCCCCGCTAACACCGAACTGGCGTTTGCCGCCGGCATCACCCCCGTTGGTGTAAGCAGCTTTTCCAATTACCCACCGCAGGCCGCGCATATTGAACAGGTCGCAACCTGGCAAGGGATGAACCTTGAGCGCATCGTGGCGCTTAAACCCGATCTCGTGCTCGCCTGGCGTGGCGGCAATGCAGAGCGGCAGGTTAATCAACTGACGTCGCTTGGGATCAAGGTCATGTGGGTGGATGCCGTGAGCATTGAGCAGGTCGCGCAGGCGTTACGCGCTCTGGCGCCCTACAGCCCAACCCCGGCCAAAGCCGAGGATGCGGCAAAACAACTGCTAAGCGACTATGCGGCACTCAAAGCAAAATACGATACCCCCGTTAAAAAGCGCATCTTTTTGCAGTTTGGCAGCCAGCCGCTGTTCACCACCGGAAAAGGCTCCATTCAGAATCAGGTCCTGGAAGTGTGCGGCGGAGAAAATATCTTTGCGGCCAGCCGGATACCGTGGCCTCAGGTCAGCCGGGAACAGGTACTGGCTCGCCGACCACAGGCTATCGTTGTGGTCGGAAATGCGAGCGAGATTCCTAAAATTGAACAATTCTGGCAAAGCCAGCTAAAAATTCCGGTGATCCCTCTCACCAGCGACTGGTTTGAACGCGCCAGCCCGCGTATTATCCTCGCCGCAAAACAACTCTGTGCCGCACTGGCCGAGAGTCATTAACATAAGACCCCCTTCGAGGATTTAACGATGCTCGTTTATTGGCTGGATATTCTTGGCACAGCCGTTTTTGCTATCTCCGGCGTCCTGCTCGCCGGAAAGCTGCGCATGGATCCGTTTGGTGTGCTGGTGCTTGGCGTGGTGACCGCCGTAGGCGGTGGAACGATCCGCGATATGGCGCTGGATAATGGCCCGGTATTTTGGGTGAAAGATCCCACCGATCTGGTGGTGGCGATGGTCACCTGCCTGTTAACCATCGTGCTGGTTCGCCAGCCCCGCCGCTTACCAAAATGGATCCTCCCGGTGCTGGATGCCGTCGGGCTGGCTGTGTTTGTCGGCATTGGGGTGAATAAAGCCTTTAATGCGGGTACAGGGCCCATGGTTGCCATCTGCATGGGCGTGCTGACTGGCGTAGGCGGCGGGATTATTCGCGATATTCTGGCACGAGAAGTGCCGATGATCCTGCGTACCGAAATCTATGCTACGGCCTGCATTATTGGCGGGATTGTACACGCCACGGCGTACTATACCTTTGCGATACCGCTGGAAAATTCAGCCATGCTGGGAATGGTGGTGACGCTGGCGATACGTCTGGCGGCGATACGCTGGCACCTTAAATTGCCGACGTTCGCGCTGGATGAGAATGGAAGATAAACGCAAAACGGTAACCGCAAGGTTACCGTTTTTAATCTTTTCTCCCTCTCCCGGTGGGAGAGGGCCGGTGTGAGGGCATCAGCCCGCCCCCGCTTAAATACTGAACGAAGACCCACACCCGCAGGTGCTGGTGGCATTTGGGTTCGTCACCACAAAGCGTGAACCTTCCAGACCTTCTGTGTAATCTACCGAACCGCCCACCAGATATTGCAGGCTCATCGGGTCAACCACCAGCGCGACGCCCTGTTTCTCGATAGTCATATCGCCGTCGTTAACCTGGTCGTCAAAGGTAAAACCATACTGGAAGCCGCTGCAGCCGCCACCGGTAATATAGACACGCAGTTTCAGATCCGGATTGTCTTCGTCGGCAATCAGGGTTTTCACTTTGTTGGCTGCTGCTTCGGTAAACTCCAGCGGCAACGCTACGTCATCACTCATCTTATGCTCCCATGAATACTGCTACTGCAATTGGGTAAAATTCACCCAATTCTTTTTGTCATTATCTAATACCCTGGTAATTCATTCAAGTATTCTGCATTGCGGCCCGTTCTGCCTCCTGCTTCGCCAGGGTGCGTGCAAGAATGGTGGAGTATAGCGGTTTTCCACCCAGGAATTGGGCTAATAGTGTCGCGCCGAGACAGGTAATGATCATTGGCAAAATGAGCTGGTAATTATCCGTCATCTCCAGCACCAGCACGATGCCGGTGAGCGGCGCGCGCAGGGAGGCCGCCAGCAGCGCTCCCATCCCGGCAACGGCAAAGGTACCCGCATCCAGATGGTATGCCGGAAAACCGACCTCAGCGGCCATGCCAAAGGCAGTACCAAGAAGCGTTCCCAGCGCCAGCATCGGAGCAAAGATACCGCCAGGCGCACCGGAGGAAAAACAGAGCACCGTCGTGATGACGCGAGAAATAAACATAAACAGAAGCAGACCCACGCTGAAGTTGCCCGCAGCTGCAATCGGGATCAGCCCGAACCCGCCCCCCGCCGCGTTCGGTTCAATGAACCCCAGCACGCCGCACAGGCCGCCCAGCAGACCGCCCATCAACACCCACTTCGTGGTATTCCCGCCGTGGATGCGCTGGAACATATCCTGCATACGCAGAATAAAGGTGTTAAACAGCGGGCCGACTATGCCGAAAATCATGCCGAGGATCAGGTACAGCCACAGCGTGTTCACCGGCGCATTGGTCAGTTTGCCCACTTCGATCACCGGGCTTTCGCCATTGAAAATGCGAAACACAATGCTCGACATGATCACACCGGTAAAGACCGCTTTGATCGAGATAAGGTTGTAACGGAACTGGGCGCGCATCTCTTCGATGATAAACAGGATCCCCGCCAGCGGCGCGTTAAACGCCGCCGAAAGCCCCGCTGCGGCACCTGTCGCCAGCAGCGTATGGCGCGCTTCCGCGCTGCGCATCCGGAACAGATCCCCCACCATGCGCCCGACGTTCCCGCCTAACTGCACGGTTGGCCCCTCTCGGCCCAGCACCATACCCGCACCAAGCGTTCCCATGCCGCCGATAAACTTCACCGGGATGACGCGCCACCAGCGCACCGGGCGCAGCTCTTCCAGCGCGCCTTCAATTTCAGGGATCCCGGAACCGCCCGCTTCCGGCGCAAATTTACGCACCAGAAAGTAGCCCACCATGGCAAATAGCGCGGACAACCCGAACGCCCAGACCCAGACCAGCCATCCTTTGTCGGCGAAACCGGCCACCGTACCAATACGCCAGTTCAGCACCGCATTGACTGCCTTTTCAAACGCGACGCCCGCCAGCCCGGCGAGCGTACCGACTACAGCGGCGGCCAGTAAAATCGCCAGCGGTGTCTTATCGCGGTTAAGCAAGCGCCGGATGCTGATCCGGTGTTGCGCGCGTCGGAACTGTTGTTCTTCAAAAGAGGGAGAGTCTGCTTTCATTACCATGTCTTTTCGTCATACAAATCGCCGCAGGGATTTTACCAGAGTGCGTCAGGTCGTCCCGTGAAAAATACTTAAAAATTGTTTAGCAATGAAAGGGGGCAAAAATTTCATTACCTTCCGAGGATCACTTAGAATAGTGTGCTTAATCATTTTATACGAACCAGGAACGACGCCATGAGCAAGTCTGAAAACCTCTACAGTGCAGCCCGCGAGATTATCCCGGGCGGCGTGAACTCGCCTGTTCGCGCCTTTACCGGCGTAGGCGGAACGCCGCTGTTTATTGAACGTGCTGATGGCGCGTACCTGTTTGATGTCGACGGCAAGGCCTATATCGATTACGTCGGCTCCTGGGGCCCGATGGTGCTGGGTCACAACCACCCTGCCATCCGCAATGCGGTGATTGAAGCGGCCCAGCGCGGCCTGAGCTTCGGCGCGCCTACCGAGATGGAAGTCAAAATGGCGGAGCTGGTGACCGAGCTGGTGCCAACCATGGACATGGTGCGTATGGTGAACTCCGGTACCGAAGCCACCATGAGCGCTATTCGTCTGGCGCGCGGCTTTACCGGTCGCGACAAAATCATCAAGTTTGAAGGCTGCTACCACGGCCATGCGGACTGCCTGCTGGTGAAAGCGGGTTCCGGCGCACTGACCCTTGGCCAGCCAAACTCCCCGGGCGTACCGGCTGATTTCGCGAAACACACCCTCACCTGCACCTATAACGATCTGAACACCGTTCGTGCGGCATTCGAGCAGTATCCACAGGAGATCGCCTGCATCATCGTTGAGCCGGTTGCAGGCAACATGAACTGCATTCCACCGCAGCCCGATTTCCTGCCAGGCCTGCGCGCCCTGTGCGATGAATTTGGCGCGCTGCTGATTATCGACGAAGTGATGACCGGTTTCCGCGTCGCGCTCACGGGTGCCCAGTCTTATTACGGCGTAGAGCCGGATCTGACCTGTCTCGGCAAAATCATCGGCGGCGGTATGCCAGTGGGCGCATTCGGGGGGCGCAAGGATGTGATGGAAGCCCTGGCACCAACGGGGCCGGTTTACCAGGCGGGTACGCTCTCCGGTAACCCGATTGCTATGGCGGCGGGCTTCGCCTGCCTGACAGAAGTCTCCCAGCCGGGCATTCACGAAACCCTGACTGAGCGCACGACGCAGCTGGCAAACGGTCTGCTGGAAGCGGCTGAAGAGGCGGGTATTCCGCTGGTGGTAAACCACGTGGGCGGGATGTTCGGGATCTTCTTCACGGAAGCCCAAACCGTGACAAGCTATCAGGACGTGGTGAAGTGCGATGTTGAACGCTTCAAGCGTTTCTTCCACCTGATGCTGGAAGAAGGCGTCTACCTGGCGCCGTCTGCTTTTGAAGCTGGCTTTATGTCCGTGGCGCACAGCGAAGAGGATATCAATAACACCATCGACGCGGCGCGTAAGGTGTTTGCGAAGTTGTAAGCACGTGCGGCGTGATGCCCTCACCCCGGCCCTCTCCCACCGGGAGAGGGAGCAAACCCTAAAACGTCAATCTTAGGATTGACGTTTACTTTTATTACCGACTCTGCTTTCTCAACAGATAAATAAAATACGGCGCGCCGATAAAGGTCGACAGCAAACCCGCCGGGATCTGATACGGGAACAGCACCATTCTTCCGCACCAGTCCGCCACCACCAGCATCACCCCGCCCGTCAGGGCAGACATCACGATATGCGGCATCGTCCGACGGAATCCCATCATTCTGGCGATATGCGGCGCCATCAACCCAACAAAACTCAGTGGACCAATGGTCATGGTGGCCGTGGCCGTCAGGCACGCCGCCAGCAGTAACAGCGCGACGCGCGTTGGCGTTAACGCCATGCCGACCGCACGTGCGGTTTCACCCCCCAGCGGCAGGATCGTCATCCAGCGGCGGCACAGGGGCACAATCGCCAGCAGCACGATCATCACGATCCCGGAATGCACCACCTGACTACCGGTGGCGTTGTACGTTGAGCCGGAGATCCAGGTCAGGATCTTCGCCATCCGCGGATCGCCGCTCGCCTGCAGCATCATCAGCAGCATGGTAAAGGCGGTGCTGAGCGCCATCCCGGCCAGCAGCATCCGGTGAGGCGAAAACCCGCCGCGGCCTGACGCAATCAGAATGATCATCAGCGTCACCGCCGCCCCGATGCTTCCGGCAGGCATCAGCCAGCCAAAGGCATTTCCCGGCACAAGGAACAGCATCAGCACCACGCCAAACGCGGCTCCCGAACTGATCCCCAGCACTTCCGGGCTGGCCATCGGATTGCCGGTCAGGCGCTGGATAATACAGCCCGCGACCGCCAGCATCACCCCGGCAATCAACGCCGAGAGGATCCGCGGCCAGCGCCACTGCAGCAGTTCCTGGAGCAAATCGCCCGTTGCCCAGTGCCAGCCCGTCGCATCGCGCCCGAAAGCAAGCGCCACAAACGAGACGATAATCAGCACCGCCAGCCCGGCGAGGCTGAACCACAGCACCGACTGACGCTCGGCATAAACTTTATCCCCCGCGTCCATCGCGGGAGCGCTCATACTGCGCAGACGTGGCAACAGCCACAGCAACAGCGGCGCGCCAACCAGTGCCGTTACCGACCCGGTAGAGACTTCCATCCAGACGCGCGCCAGCCAGAGAATGATTTGATCGGAAAGCCAGAGGATCAGCGCTCCAATTAGCGGGGCCAGCAGCAGTCGCGCCAGCAGGCGACGCGCACCGAGCATTTTTGCCAGCAGCGGGGCAAACAGTCCGATAAAGCCGATAATCCCAACCGCATTAACCAGCAATGCGCTGAGGACAATCGCCAGCGTCAGCGCCGCCAGACGCGCCAGGGAGAGCGCCAGCC
This sequence comes from Enterobacter sp. 50793107, assembly GCF_001463365.1. Lineage (NCBI taxonomy): Bacteria > Pseudomonadati > Pseudomonadota > Gammaproteobacteria > Enterobacterales > Enterobacteriaceae > Enterobacter > Enterobacter sp. 50793107. The sequence continues at coordinate 49,382 of NZ_LNII01000080.1, forward strand.
CCAGATTACGGGCTACGCCGTCATCCAGCCCCATCAGCGTCAGCGGACGTAACAGCAGCAGCGTCAACATGGCGCCGCCAACAAGCTGCGGCCACAGGCGCTGCACACTACTCCAGTCGGTCTGGGTCAGCGTGCCGGTACTCCACAGGAACATGCTTTGCAGCTGATCGTGATGAAACAGCACCAGCAGCTGGTTGATTGCCCCACAGTAGAGGCTCACCACCAGCCCTGCGAGGATCAGCGTCACTGGCGAGAGGCGTTTCCCCCACGCCACGCCGAAGACCAGCGCGCCTACCACGCACGCGCCCGCAAGCGCGGCAAACTGCGAGGTTAACGCCCCAGGCAGTGCCCACAGCGTGGTCACCGTGATCCCAAGCTGGGCACCTGTCGCGACGCCAAGCGTTGTAGGCTCGGCCAGCGGGTTACGCAAAACCTGCTGGAACAGGACGCCCACCAGCCCTAACCCGGCCCCGACCAGCAGCGAAATCGCCAGACGCGGCAGCAGGCTGTAGTGGAACAGCATTTGCTGAATATTATCGATATCCGGCGCAGCCAGGGCCGCGCCCCACTGCCCGCGCGGTAAGGCGGTCGAGAGGTTAAACCAGGTCAAAGCCAGCGCGGTCAGGAAAATCAGAGCCAGCAACAGCGCCGGGAAACGGGCAATACGCGTACTCATGCTTTTCCCCCCAGCGCGTTATCCAGCACCCGGGCGAAGTGCATGGCCGACAGCGTCGCGCCGTAGAACCAGACCGCCGGTGCACGCGTAAAGCGTTGCTCACGCACGAACGGCATCGCCTGCCACAACGGTGTCGCCATCAGCGCCTGCATTTCACGCTCGTTGCCGTGATCGAAGCACAGCACGTCCACATCGCGGAACGCCGCCAGACGGTCGATACCGACGGCGGTGCTGCCCCAGAAGGTCATCTCCCCTTCCCAGGCATTAGGAATGCCAAAGCTATCGAGCACTTCCTGGAACAGACAGTTTTTGCCGAAGACCAGCATATGGCGCGCATCCAGCAGCGTCACCATCAGCAGCGGACGGTCTCCGCGATGGGCAAAACGCGGCTTCAGGGCGTCAATCAGAGCATCAAACTCAGCGAAATGTTGTTTGGCTTCCGCCTCACGGTTGAGGAAATGCGCCATCTCGTTGATGGAGTTTTTCGCCATCGTCAGCGGTTTTTTACCGTCACTGAAGGAGAACCCCCGCCCAGGGGCAATACGCGCCATTGTCTCTTCTGACGGGCCATAACCCGCGGACCAGAACAGAAATGACGGCTTCATCTGCGTCAGCAGCTCAAGGTTAGGCTCTGTTCGCAGACCAATATCAATGACCGAATCGGGTAGCGCCGGCTCGTTCACCCACAGCCGGTAGTTGGGAATATCGGCCACGCCATACGGCGTGACGCCCAGCGCCATCATCAGTTCAACAGGCAGCCACTCCAGCGCCACAATACGGTGCGGATCGACGGCAGCAGCCCGCGCGAGGTTCATCTTTAACAGCAGCGGTGAAAGTGCCATGGCCGTCAGCAGGCGACGGCGGCTCAACAAGGTAGAATTCAGCATCAGTAAACAAAGCTCACCGGAGCAGCCCCGCCAGGATGAGGCAGGATCCCCATAGGAATACCGTAGATGTGTTCCAGCGTTTCGCTCCGCATCAGTTCAGACGGCGAACCCTCGGCAATCATCTCCCCGCCGCGAAGGGCGACAAGATAATCACAGTAGCGCGCCGCCATGTTGATATCGTGCAGCACCGCAATAACCGTCAGGCCACGCTGCTGGCTCAGGCGATGAACCAGCGCGAGAACATCAACCTGGTGAGCAATATCCAGTGCGGAAGTGGGTTCGTCGAGCAGCAGGCAGCGGCTGTCCTGCGCGACCAGCATCGCAATCCACGCGCGCTGACGTTCGCCCCCGGAAAGGCTGTCGACCAGACGGTGCGCCAGCGGCTTTAATCCTACCAACGCAATCGCTTCTTCCACTTTCTCTCTGTCGGCGACACCGAAGCGCCCGAGTGCGCCATGCCACGGATAACGCCCGATTGCCACCAGCTCACGCACCGTCATCCCTTCTGCCTGGGGCAATTGCTGCGGCAGATAGGCGACTTTGCGCGCAAAGGCTTTACTGCTCCAGCTCTCCAGAGGCTGTTCGTCCAGCAAAATATCCCCTTCTGAAGGCGGCTGATGACGGCCCAGCATTTTAAGTAACGTCGATTTACCGGAACCATTGTGACCAATCAGGCCGGTAACTTTACCTGCGGGGAACGTCAACGAGAGCGGATGCAGCAAGGTGCGCCCGGGAACACGAAAGGAGAGTTGATTGAGCGTAAAGGTGGTATCGGATTGCGTTTTATTATCCTGCATATCAGCCAACTTAAATAAAAAGGGCACGGCGAACCGTGCCCGAAGAGAGATTAGAAGCGGAAGGTCGCGGTAGCCACAACCTGACGCTCAGCACCCCAGAAGCAACCGTAGGTGTTAAAGCAGCTGGCAACGTACTCACGATCGAACAGATTGTTCACATGCAGCGCCACGTTTGACCCCGCCATGCCAACGCGTGCCAGATCGTACCTGACCAGCGCATCAACGACGGTGTAGCTGCCCACTTTGAAGGAGTTAGCCGGATCACCATAGCTTGAGCCCGTATAACGCACGCCGGTGCCCAGCGTCAGACCAGACAGCGGACCATCATACATTGTGTAATCACCCCATACAGATGCCATGTGTTTCGGCACCTGGGCTGGTGTGTTGCCTTTGTAGTTAGTATCTGTCGTGTATTCCGCATCGGTGTAGGTATAGGAGCCAACAACGTTAACGCTCGCAGAGAGGGCTGCTTTCGCTTCCAGCTCTACGCCACGGGCACGGATTTCACCACCTTCAACCGAGAAGAAAGAACCCGCCGGGTCCGCCATCAGGTTGTTAGTTTTGGTCAGCTGGTACAACGCACCGGTGACAACGATCGGACGATCGCTCGGTACGTATTTCACGCCCGCTTCGTATTGCTTGCCTTTAGATGGCGAGAACAGTTTACCCTGTGCATCAGTCTGCGAAGCCGGTTCAAACGATTCGCTGTAGCTAAAGTAAGGAGTTACACCGTTATCAAACAGGTAGTTAACACCGCCACGCCAGGTGAACTGGGTATCATCACGTTTGGAGGTGGTATTGGTCACACGGTTATAGGACTCCTGATCGGCCCAGTCATAACGACCGCCCAAGGTTACCAGCACTTTATCCCACTGCGCCTGATCCTGAACATACAGACCCGTCTGTTTCTGGCGATTAAGGATTTGATAAGGACCTGAATTAGCCGGATCTTTTGAACCGAAATCAAAATCGCTGTTCACAGGATTATAGAGATCCAGCAGCGGAACAGAATCGTCATAACCAAACCAGGAATTGATGTCATTCCGCATACGCATGAAGTCAACGCCAGTCAGCAGTATGTGGTCCACCTCGCCGGTAGAGAATTTGCTTTGCAACTGGGTATCAACGGTGAAGTTCTGCAATTTTTCATTATCGACAACATATTTACGCGCCAGATAATGGCCTTTATCAGCAGGCGCAAGCGCCGCACACTGTTTGTTGCCAGCATTTGCCGGATCGGTGCAGACGCCATAGCCGTAAACGCTGTTTTGCGAAGTTTTGTTCTCGGCAAAGCGCAGATTCTGACGCACGGTGAAGGTATCGTTAAATTCGTGGTCGAAGCTATACCCCACCATTTTCTGGTTACGGGAATAGGTATTATTCTTCGCCCCTTCATTGAAGTTAGTCGGCAAACGCTCACCGTTTGGCAGTGGCTCCACTGTCCCCTCTTTTGGCAACCAGCCGTAGTAACCCGTTTCAGGCTCGTTCTGGAAATAAGAGAGGAAGGTAAATGTGGTTTTATCATCCGGACGCCATGAGAAAGATGGCGCGATAGCATAACGCTGCTCTTTCGCACGCTCCTGCTGAGCGTTATTTGAACGCGCAACCCCCGTTAAGCGATAAGAATAAACACCGTCGTCATCAATCGCATCGCTAAAGTCAAACCCGGTCTGGAACAGGCTATCCGTGCCCACTTTGAACTGGATCTCTTTCAGGGGATCGGTTGTTGGGCGCTTACTGACCATGTTCAGCAAACCGCCAGGGCTGCTTTTGCCGTACAGAACGGAAACCGGACCGCGCATGATCTCGGCGCGCTCCAGCATATAAGGATCAATAACGGCGTCGTTATAGAAATTCCCCTGCATTTTCATGCCATCGAGGTAGTTATTTTGAGACTGACCATCGGCCGCAAAACCGCGAATAATCAAGTAGTCATAGGTGTTTGATGCACCACGGGTGCCTACCGCAACGCCAGGGGTGTAACTTAATGCTTCTTTAACCGAGCGCGGTTGATGCAGTGCCATCTCTTCGGCTGTTACCACTGAAATAGATTGCGGTACCTTTTGAATGGGGGTGTCCGTTTTGGTCCCGGTCGCGGATTGTCTTGCTGCGATGGTAGCAGCTGGCCCCCAGGCACTTTCCTGTGCAGCCGGAGCGGCAGTGACAGTGATGGTTTCTTCTTTTTTCGGGGTTTCGGCAGCATGGGTATAAGCAGACATGCCGGCAACCGCTGTGGCTACGACAACTGCGATTTTACGCAGCGACGTGTTAATTGGCTGAGCAGTATTGGAAAGCGCCATGGTGTATCTCTGATAGAAAAGTGAATGATAACGTAAACGAGAATTATTATTATGACCGCAGCATAATAGGCGAAACGTTGGCTGCATAGCAAGCAGGAAGCGGCCCTACGAGAATTAAGGGTTTAAGAAATAACCAGGAGAAAACGAAGGGTTAATCAGAATTAAAACGAGGGTTAATAAAATGGGGGGAACGGGTAAAAAAATCCCCCCTTTCGGGGGGACCTTGAACGGTTAGTTACCGCCGAACATATCTCTAATCCAGCCCGCGACACCGTCGCTGTCTTTCTTCTCGTTCTGCTGCTGCGGCTGTTGTTGTTGCTGCGGCTGCTGAGGCTGAGAAGACTGGTCGAACGGGTTGCCCGTCGGCTGCTCTGGCTGGCTCTGCTGGCACAGGGAATCCGGGTTCGTTGTCCAGACAGGCAAGGTACGCATACCGCCGCCACAGACAAAGTTTCCGGAACTGTCCACACCCATATCCACGATATCCTCCGGCGCAACCAGGTTTAGCGGCACCGGAGACTGATTCGCCAGATAACGCTGGTAGATCGACATCGCCCCGCTCGCACCATACAATTTGGTTGGCTGGTTGTTGTCGCGGCCCACCCAGGTGATCACCACTTCACGACCATCGATACCGGCAAACCAGGTATCGACGTTGTTGTTGGTCGTCCCGGTTTTGCCCGCCAGATGCAGGCCCGGATACTTCGCCCCCAGCTGACGGCCGGTACCACGCTGCACAACCTGCTGCATCGTCCACAGCGTCATGTAGGCTGCCTGCGCCGGAACGGCGCGTTCCGCCTGCGGGAAGCTCTGATACAGCACGGAGCCATCTTCGGCAATCACCGAGCGCAGGGCTGACAGCGGTGCACGGTTACCACCGCTGGCAATGGTCTGGAACGCCTGTGCCACTTCGATTGGCGTCAGGTTTAACGCCCCCAGGATCATGGCTGGTACAGGGTGCAGCTGATCTTTGGCGACGCCCAGTTTCTGCCAGGTGTCGACAATCGCCGGCAGACCCAGTGCCATCCCCAGGTTTACCGTCGGCACGTTCATGGAGCGGGTCAACGCATCCACCAGCATTACCTGGCCGCTGAACTGTTTATCATCGTTCTGCGGTGACCAGACCTGGCCGTTAGGCTGACGCAGTGAGATCGGCGCGTCGGCAATCCAGGTATTCAGGCGATACAGATTTGGCTGGCTAAGGGCAGTGAGATAGGTTGCTGGCTTCGCCAGTGAACCGATCGAACGACGCGCCTGCATAGCACGGTTGTAACCTGCAAACTGCGGCTCAGCCCCGCCCACCATCGCACGGACTTCACCCGTGTTACGGTCAACCACCACCATCGCGGTTTCCAGGTCGCTTAGCTTACGCTGTTTCTTCAGCGCTGGAATGCCCTCAACGGCCGCTTTTTCTGCCGCATCCTGCGCCACGGAGTCAAAGGTGGTAAAGATCTTCACGCCGGAGAGATCTTTCACTTTATCACCGAGCTTGCTCTGCAGCTCCTGACGCACCAGCTGCATAAACGCAGGCTGAGGCGAAATCACACCGCCGCGCGGCTGCACGCCAAGCGGACGGGCGCTCAGCATGTCGTACAACTCCTGGTCAATCACCTGCTGTTGTTGCAGCAGACGCAGCACCAGGTTACGACGCTCCAGCGCCAGTTTCGGGTTACGCCACGGGTTATAGATGGACGCCCCTTTCACCATACCCACCAGCAGCGCCTGCTGGTCCAGGCTCAGCTCTTCCACCGGACGGCCAAAGTAGTACAGGCTCGCCAGCGGGAAACCGCGGATTTCGTTATCACCGCTCTGACCGAGATAGACCTCGTTCATATACAGCTCAAGGATACGATCCTTGCTGTAACGCGCATCCATCAGCACGGCCATGTACGCTTCGTTGGCTTTACGCCAGTAAGAGCGCTCGCTGGAGAGGAACAGGTTCTTCACCAGCTGCTGGGTAAGCGTACTTGCCCCCTGTACCGTACGGCCCGCCGTCAGGTTGGCCAGCACCGCACGACCAATGGAGTAGAGGCTGATACCATCGTGCTCATAGAAGTGACGGTCTTCGGTTGCCAGCAGCGTGTCCACCAGCAGGTCCGGGAAACCGTTACGGGCGACGAACAGACGCTGTTCACCATTCGCCGAAGAGAGCATGGTGATAAGACGCGGATCGAGACGGAAGAAACCGAACTGGCGGTTGTTATCCATGTTCTCGATGGTTTCCAGACGATCGCCGTCAAAGGTCAGACGCGCACGCACCTGCCCCTCTTTGCTGTCCGGGAAATCGAACGGACGACGGATCATCTCAATGCTTTTCGCCTGCACAGTAAATTCGCCAGGACGCGTCATTTTCGACACCTGACGATACTGGGTGGCCTCCAGCAGTTTCACCATCTCGTTCTTACTGATCGACATGTCAGGCTCAAGGTTCACCATGCGGCCATACACTGCCGCCGGCAATTGCCAGACTTTTCCGTCGATACGGCTGCGGATCTTCTGATCCAGATAAACGCCGTAGATCGCCATCAGTACAACAAAAACAATGAACAGCTTCAGCAGCAGCCAGAACCAGCCGCGTTTACCCCGAGGCTTACGCCCTTTGCCTTTTCCTTTACGCGGCATCGGTTCTTCATCCTCATAATCGTCTTCATAGTCATCGTCATAATCCTCATCTCTGAGGCGACGACGGCTCACCTTTTCTTTGGCCGGACGCGTTGGTTTTCCCTTACGCCCAATTGGCTCGCGGTCATTCCCCGCCATGCTTTTTCTCCGCAACGTTCAGGCGCAAAGGCCCGATTCTCATTTCTTCCACTGACCTGTGAAAGAAGAAATCTCTCAAAATTGCTTTTCTCCCTCTCCCTGTGGGAGAGGTCGGGGTGAGGGCATCAGGCCGCACTCCCCTTTACGAATATTTCTTCGTCCGCCGTGTCGGTGCCGTATTCGCCGGATCGTCCGGCCAGACATGTTTGGGATAACGCCCTTTCATCTCTTTTTGCACTTCACGGTAGCTCCCCGCCCAGAATGCGCCCAGATCGCGGGTAATCTGCAGCGGGCGATGCGCAGGTGACAACAACTCAAGCACCACGGCCACGCGCCCTTCGGCAATGGATGGCGTGGTCGCCTCGCCAAACATCTCCTGCATCCGTACCGCCAGCGCCGGTGGATTATCCTCGTGATAACGAATGGCAATCCGGCTGCCGGTCGGCACAGTGTAATGCCCTGGCAGTTCACTATCCAGACGTTGACGTAACGACCAGTCGAGTAAATTCTGTAACGCGACCTTAACATCAAGCGCTTTTAGTGCCCGCAGCGAGTGTACACCGCTCATTTGCGGCAGGAGCCAGGTTTCCAGCGACGCAAGTAACGAGTCATCATCCACCGCCGGCCAAGCATACTCCGGCAACCAGCGCGCGGCACAGTGCAGACGAATACGGTACTGTTCGGCCTCCGGGGTCCAGTTCAGAACACCTAAACCTTTTTCCCGGATACCGTTCAGCATTGCCTGGTGCAGCTCCTCTTCCGATGGCTTTGCCAGCGGCTTCGTCCCCAGGGTCAGTTTACCTATCTGGCTACGACGAAATGCCTTCAGGGTACCCTGCGCATCATCCCACTCGACGATGTCGGACTGCTGAAGCAGCTGCGGACAGGCGCGCGTGAGGGCATCGATATCCACAGCCACGGCCTGCAAAATTCGGGCATCGGGCGAGTGGCTACCCTGCAACAAGAGCGGCGCAATCAGCCATTCATGGCGCGTCAGGGCGTCATCGCTGTCCAGCATCGCACCCATGCCGTTTGCCAGCTGGTAGCGTCCATCCAGCCCGCGACGACGCGCGATCCTGTCGGCAAATGCCTGCGCCAGGAGAGGCGCAATGCTGTCAGCGTCCGGCGTACCACCACGGCTGTTAAGCCGTTTACAGAGCTTCTGCGCGCGCTGCTGCCAGTTCCCCTGATTACGTGAAAAGGCCTGCGCCAGATCGCAATTTGCACCACGAGGCGGCTCCTCAAGGATAGCCGCCAGTTTCGCCGCCGTGGCAATTTCATCATCCCCCTGCGCGGCCACCAGCATCGCCGCCAGCCGGGGATCGTTACCCAGCGCGGCCATTTTCTGCCCACGTGATGATAGCCTTTCGCCGTCCAGCGCCCCTAGCTGGGTCAGCAACGCGCGCGCCGCCGCCAGGTTTACCGCGGGAGGCGCATTGAGCCAGGTTAACTGCGCGGGCTCGGGGCAACCCCACTGCAACAGTTCCATGATCAGCCCCGAAAGATCGCTTTGTAAAATTTCCGGCGTGCTCTGCACAGCCGCGCGTTCGGCCTGTTCTGCGCTGATGAGATGTAAACAGATGCCCGGCTCAAGACGCCCGGCACGGCCAGCTCGCTGAACCATCGACGCCTGGCTGATGCGTTGCGTCAGCAGCTTTGTCAGCCCGGTGCGCGGGTCAAAACTGGCTACCCTCTCCTGGGCGCTGTCCACCACCAGGCGAATGCCTTCAATGGTCAGACTGGTTTCGGCAATATTGGTGGCCAGTACCACTTTACGCTGCCCCGTCGGCGCGGGAAGGATGGCCTTGCGCTGGTCACTCAACGACAGTGCGCCGTAGAGCGGGCAGAGCATTACGTCGCTGCCCACCCGGGCGGCAAGCTGCTCCTGCACCCGCTGGATTTCGCCAACGCCCGGCAAAAACAGCAGCAGCGAACCGGATTCCTGACGAAGCAAATCAGCCGTGGCGATCGCCACCGCTTCATCGAAACGCTGATGGGCAGGAAGCGGCTGATAGCGGCGCTCAACCGGAAACGCGCGCCCTTCGGAGGTGATGACCGGCGCATCCGGTAACGTCTGCTGTAGCCGCTCGTTATCCAGCGTGGCCGACATGATGAGCAGTCGGAGATCGTCCCGTAACCCCTGCTGGACGTCCAGCAACAGCGCCAGCGCCAGATCCGCCTGCAGGCTGCGCTCGTGGAACTCATCCAGAATCACCAGCCCGATGCCGGACAGTTCCGGATCGTTTTGCAGCATACGGGTGAGGATCCCTTCGGTCACCACTTCAAGCCGCGTGGACGGGCCGACGCAGGTTTCGGCGCGCATACGGTAGCCTACCGTCTCGCCCGGTTTTTCATTCAGCAGTTCCGCCAGGCGCTGCGCCACGTTGCGCGCGGCCAGCCTGCGCGGCTCCAGCAGGATAATCTTCCCGCTGATAATGCCTGCGTTGAGAATGTGCAGCGGTAGCCAGGTGGATTTACCGGCACCCGTAGGGGCGTTAAGTAAAACCTGCGGGGCATCCTGCAAGGCAGCGAGCAGTTCAGGAAGGACGACGGCGACCGGCAATGAGGACACTAACAGCTCCAGAGGGTTAACATTAGTCGGCGTACATTGTAGCATCGGCGCATATCATTACCGAGTCCCCTGTATGTCTGAGTCGAAACGACTGTTTTTCGCCATTGAGCTGCCCGCGCCGTTCCAACGGCAAATTGTTCGCTGGCGCGCCGAACATTTCCCGCCCGAAGCGGGCCGCCCGGTTGCTGCGGCAAACCTCCACCTGACACTGGCTTTTCTGGGCGAGGTCAGCGGCGAGAAACAGCGCGCCCTGGCGGCGATGGCCGGTCGGATTTCCCAGCCGGGATTTACGCTGACCCTTGACGATGCGGGGCAGTGGCTCCGCTCCCGCGTCGTCTGGCTGGGCACGCGCCAGCCGCCGCGCGGATTATTACAGCTTGCGAATATGCTGCGCGCCCAGGCGGCACGCAGCGGCTGTTACCAGAGCCCGCAGCCGTTTCATCCTCACATTACGCTACTGCGCGATGCCGGTCAGGCCGTTGCTATCCCGCCACCGGGCTTTCACTGGGCATTTCCGGTGACCTCTTTCGCGCTGTACGAATCTGTTTTTTCACAAGGACGCACCCGCTATACGCCGCTCCAGCGCTGGACGCTGGGCGATACCCTAAGGAATTCTGATGAAGTTTAGTCCTGCACTGCAACACGCCACGCTTATTCAACGTTACAAGCGTTTTCTCGCTGATGTCGTCACCCCTAAAGGGGAGCCGTTAACGCTGCACTGCCCCAACACCGGGGCAATGACGGGATGTGCGACACCGGGTGACACGGTCTGGTATTCCACTTCAGAAAATACTAAACGCAAATATCCTCACACCTGGGAAATGACGCAAACCCAACAAGGGGCTTTTATTTGCGTTAACACCCTGCGCGCGAATCAATTAGTTAAGGAGGCTCTGACGAACGGAACCCTTCCCGAACTGGTGGGTTATGGCACCCATAAATCTGAAGTGAAATATGGCGATGAAGGCAGCAGAATTGACTTTATGTTACAGGCGGAAGACCGTCCCGAGTGCTATATTGAAGTCAAATCAGTCACGTTAGCGGATCAGGAAAATGGCTATTTCCCGGATGCAGTCACGCTACGGGGACAAAAGCATCTGCGGGAGCTGATGAGTGTTGCGGCGGCGGGCAAACGCGCCGTACTGCTGTTTGCGGTTTTGCACTCAGCCATTGAACGGTTTTCTCCAGCCCGCCATATTGATCTCAAATACGCGCAATTGTTGAATGAGGCACAAAAGCAGGGGGTAGAGGTTTTGGCTTATAAAGCGGAACTTTCTGCCGATAATATGACTCTGAGATCCTCTCTTCCCATTGTCTTATAAGGGAATAGACGATTGATGAATAAGTGTTCTGGCCGCGTGCGCAAATACGCTTTTCCTCACAGGCTTGTCAAGTGTTACGTTTAGATAATTGCCATACGGAAAAGCATCTGCTATTTATAGCGACCTGATTTTTCCCCCAACACGGGGATCGATAGTGCGTGTTAAGGAGAAGCAACATGCAAGAAGGGCAAAACCGTAAAACATCGTCCCTGAGTATTCTCGCCATCGCTGGGGTGGAGCCGTATCAAGAGAAACCGGGCGAAGAGTATATGAATGAAGCCCAGCTGTCGCACTTCAAGCGTATTCTTGAAGCATGGCGTAATCAACTCAGGGATGAAGTCGATCGCACCGTTAGTCATATGCAGGATGAAGCGGCTAACTTCCCGGATCCGGTAGACCGTGCCGCTCAGGAAGAAGAGTTCAGCCTTGAACTGCGTAACCGTGATCGCGAGCGCAAACTGATCAAAAAGATCGAAAAAACGCTGAAGAAGGTCGAGGACGAAGATTTTGGCTACTGCGAATCCTGTGGTGTTGAAATTGGCATTCGTCGCCTGGAAGCGCGTCCGACCGCCGATCTGTGCATCGACTGTAAAACGCTGGCAGAAATCCGCGAAAAACAGATGGCGGGTTAATCCCGGTCCTGTTTACCCACTCCAAAGGCGGGAGTCTCTCCCGCCTTATTACTGTTGATATGTCTGAATCTCACTATATCGGGCGCTTCGCGCCATCCCCCTCCGGTGAATTACATTTCGGCTCGTTAATTGCCGCTCTCGGCAGCTACCTGCAGGCTCGCGCACGCCTGGGTAAATGGCTAGTCCGCATTGAAGATATTGATCCTCCGCGTGAAGTTCCCGGTGCAGCAGACACCATTCTGCGTCAGCTGGAACATTACGGTCTTCACTGGGACGGCGAAGTTGTCTGGCAATCAACACGTCACGACGCCTACCGGGAACGTCTGGCCTGGCTCGCTGAGCAGGGGCTCTCATATAACTGCACCTGTACCCGCGCGCGCATACAGAGCGTGGGGGGCGTCTATGACGGCCACTGCCGCACGCTCAACCACGGCCCGGAAAACGCCGCCGTTCGTCTGATCCAGCGTGCCCCTGTGCTTCACTTTAACGACCTACTCTCTGGCGACATTCATGCGGATGAACGGCTGGCACGGGAAGATTTTATTATCCACCGCCGTGACGGGCTGTTTGCCTATAACCTGGCGGTGGTGGTGGATGACCACTTTCAGGGCGTCACCGAAATTGTGCGCGGAGCCGATCTGGTTGAACCTACGGTGCGGCAAATAGCGTTGTATCACCAGTTTGGCTGGACGGCACCGGATTACATTCATCTGCCGCTGGCCGTCAACGAGCGGGGCGATAAGCTGTCGAAGCAAAACCACGCCCCCGCCCTGCCAGATGGCGATCCGCGCCCCGTTTTGATCGACGCGTTACGATTTCTCAACCAGAATGTAACCAACGAATGGCAGGATCTTTCCATTGACGAATTGCTGAAACAGGCCGTTGCCACCTGGTCGCTCACGAGCGTGCCAAAAATCCAGCATTCTCAAATGCGTTGCGCTGGGCTATGATTAGCCGCTTTTTTCATAACAAAACACACTACGAGGTGTACCATTTTTACCCGAGTCGCTAATTTTTGCCGTAAAGTGCTAAGCCGCGAAGAGAGCATGGCGAATGACGCTATTGCGCAACCACAGATGTCGGTTATCCCGCGTGAGCAGCACAATATTTCCCGCAAAGATATCAGTGAAAATGCCCTCAAGGTGCTCTATCGTCTGAATAAAGCGGGCTACGAGGCCTATCTCGTTGGCGGTGGAGTACGTGATTTACTGCTGGGCAAAAAACCCAAAGATTTCGACGTGACGACCAGCGCCACGCCCGAACAGGTGCGTAAATTATTCCGCAATTGCCGTCTCGTTGGCCGCCGTTTCCGTCTGGCACACGTCATGTTTGGGCCGGAAATTATTGAGGTGGCGACGTTCCGTGGTCACCACGAAGCGGGCGCATCCGATCGCACAACTTCCCAGCGCGGCCAGAACGGTATGCTGCTGCGCGACAACATCTTCGGTTCTATCGAAGAAGATGCCCAGCGTCGCGATTTCACCATCAACAGCCTTTACTACAGCGTGGCGGATTTCACCGTGCGTGATTACGTCGGCGGCATGCAGGATCTGAAAGAGGGCCTGATTCGCCTGATCGGCACGCCGGAAACCCGGTATCGCGAAGATCCGGTGCGGATGCTGCGCGCCGTGCGTTTCGCCGCCAAGCTGGATATGCGCATCAGCCCGGAGACGGCAGAGCCGATCCCGCGTCTGGCGACGCTTATCAATGACGTACCGCCAGCCCGCCTGTTCGAAGAAGCGCTCAAACTGCTGCAAGCCGGTCACGGATTTGCCACCTATAACCTGCTGCGCGAATACAACCTTTTCCAGCCGTTATTCCCGTCCATTACCCGCTACTTCACCGAAAATGGTGACAGCCCAATGGAACGCATGATTGCGCAGGTGCTGAAGAATACCGACACCCGTATCCGCAACGATATGCGTGTGAACCCGGCGTTCCTGTTTGCGGCGATGTTCTGGTATCCGCTGCTGGAAACCGCTCAGCGCATTACCCAGGAAAGCGGCCTCGCCTATTATGACGCTTTCGCCCTGGCGGCAAACGACGTGCTGGACGAAGGCTGCCGTACGCTGGCCATTCCGAAACGTATTACCACGCTGGTGCGCGATATCTGGCAGCTTCAGCTGCGTATGTCCCGTCGTCAGGGCAAACGCGCCTGGAAGCTAATGGAGCATCCTAAGTTCCGCGCGGCCTTTGATCTGCTCTCTCTGCGTGCTGAAATTGAACGCAACCAGGAGCTGCAGCGTCTGGCGCAGTGGTGGGCCGAGTTCCAGGTCTCCGCACCGCCGGAGCAGAAAGACATGCTCACTGGCCTTGATGAAGAGCCGGCGCCGCGTCGTCGTCACCGTCGTCCGCGCAAGCGCGCACCGCGTCGCGAAGGCACGGCATGACCCTCGCGTATATCGCTATCGGCAGCAATCTGGCCTCTCCTCTGGAGCAGGTTAATGCTGCCGTTCAGGCGCTGGGTGAGATCCCCCAGAGCCGCATTGTGGCAGTCTCCTCGTTTTACCGTACACCGCCGCTCGGCCCGCAGGATCAGCCTGATTATCTGAACGCCGCCGTGGTGCTGGACACCGCGCTGGATGCCGAAACGTTGCTGGATAACACCCAGCGCATTGAGCTGCAACAGGGTCGCGTGCGTAAAGCAGAGCGCTGGGGGCCACGTACCCTTGACCTCGACATCATGCTGTTTGGTAATGAGGTGATTAACACTTCACGCCTCACGGTGCCGCATTACGACATGAAAAATCGCGGATTTATGCTCTGGCCGCTGTTTGAAGTCGCCCCTGATCTCACCTTCCCGGACGGCATCCCACTCAGGGAGATCCTGGACAACCTCCTCGCAGAAAAACCCGCTCGCTGGTAAGCCTGTGCCCCCGTGCATTAGCCACAAAATAATTGTGGCTAATAGACGACCTAAAATCATTGTTCCCTCGAATGTTACTGTTAGAATGCGCAAAGATTCGCTTTGGGTTATCAGGAAACAGTATGAAACCAACCACCATCTCCTTACTGCAGAAATGCAAACAGGAAAAGAGACGCTTCGCCACCATCACCGCATATGACTACAGCTTCGCCAAACTGTTTGCCGAAGAGGGGATCAACGTCATGCTGGTCGGGGACTCGTTAGGGATGACGGTACAAGGACATGACTCTACCCTGCCGGTCACGGTCGAGGATATTGCTTACCACACCCGAGCCGTGCGCCGTGGTGCACCTGCCTGCCTTCTGCTTTCCGACCTGCCGTTTATGGCTTACGCCACGCCGGAGCAGGCTTTCGACAATGCGGCGGCCGTGATGCGCGCAGGTGCTAATATGGTCAAAATCGAAGGCGGCGCCTGGCTGGTGGAGACGGTAAGAATGCTCACCGAACGCGCCGTGCCGGTGTGCGGACATTTGGGCCTTACGCCACAATCCGTCAATATCTTTGGCGGTTACAAGGTGCAGGGCCGCGGTGATGCCGCGCAGGCGCTGTTTGACGATGCCCTCGCGCTGGAAGCGGCGGGCGCACAGCTGCTGGTGCTGGAATGTGTACCGGTTGAGCTGGCAAAACGCATCACCGACGCGCTGTCTATTCCGGTCATCGGGATTGGGGCTGGCAACGTGACCGACGGTCAGATTCTGGTGATGCACGACGCCTTTGGCATCACCGGCGGCCATATCCCGAAATTCGCCAAAAATTTCCTTACTGAAGCGGGCGACATGCGCGCCGCGGTCAGGCAGTATATTGCCGACGTCGAATCCGGTGTTTACCCGGGTGAAGAACACAGTTTCCATTAAGGAGTCTCGTTGTGCTAATCATTGAAACCCTGCCGCTGCTTCGCCAGCATATTCGCCGTGCACGACAGGAAGGTAAACGTATCGCACTGGTCCCGACCATGGGTAACCTGCATGACGGCCATATGAAACTGGTCGACGAAGCGAAAGCCCGTGCAGATATCGTGGTGGTCAGTATCTTCGTTAATCCGATGCAGTTTGACCGCGCGGACGACCTGGCGCGCTACCCTCGTACGCTGCAGGAAGATTGCGAGAAGCTGAAAAAGCGCCATGCGGACTTCGTCTTTGCGCCGGCACCTGCAGATGTCTACCCTCAGGGTACGGAAGAGTCCACGTACGTTGATGTCCCGGGCATTTCGACCATGCTCGAAGGGGCCAGCCGTCCAGGCCACTTCCGCGGCGTGTCCACCATCGTCAGCAAGCTGTTCAATCTGGTGCAGCCGGACGTTGCCTGCTTTGGTGAGAAAGATTTCCAGCAGCTGGCGCTGATCCGTAAGATGGTTGCCGACATGGGTTATGATATCGAGATCGTGGGCGTGCCGATTGTACGTGCCAAAGACGGTCTGGCGCTCAGCTCCCGTAACGGCTATCTGACCGCTGACCAGCGTAAGATTGCCCCAGGATTAAGCAAAGTCATGAATACCATGGCAGAGCAACTGTCGGCGAAAGAGTTGACCGCTGAAGAGATCGTGGCCCTGGCTGAACAAGCGCTGAACGATAAAGGCTTCCGCGCTGACGATATTCAAATCCGTGATGCTGACACGCTGCTTGAGTTAACCGACGCCAGCAAGCGCGCGGTTATTCTGGTGGCTGCATGGCTCGGCCAGGCGCGCCTTATCGACAACAAAGTGGTTGAACTGGCATAACCTTCTTACCCTCCCCTCTTACAGGAGGGGTTAACGCATGATTAAAGGTACACGTAATGATTCGCAAAATGCTGCAAGGTAAGCTTCACCGTGTGAAAGTCACGCAGGCCGACCTGCACTATGAAGGCTCCTGCGCGATCGATCAGGATTTTCTCGACGCGGCGGGTATTCTTGAAAACGAAGCGATTGACATCTGGAACGTGAACAACGGCAAACGCTTCTCCACCTACGCGATTGCCGCAGAGCGCGGGTCTAAGATCATCTCCGTTAACGGTGCCGCCGCGCACTGTGCAGACGTAGGGGATATTGTGATCATCGCGAGCTTCGTCATGATGTCCGACGAAGAGGCGCGCCGCTGGCAGCCTAAAGTCGCCTATTTTGAAGGCGACAACGAGATGAAACGCACCGCGAAGGCGATTCCGGTGCAGGTTGCCTGATGCCGCCAGGAGCGGAGCCTTCAGGTTCCGCTCCTCAAAGGTAAAGAAAACATCCTTTTTTTGTATACATAGCCTCTCCTCTATTTATTTCCCCTATTTTCTCCTCTCTCAGCGTTTCTCTTGGTTTAAAAAAACATTATTCTGAATGATATAATTAAAGGAATGATCTTTGTCATTTATAATCTAAACAATCCAATATAATTTGGCTGCAATAAAAATCGTCTCTCTCCGTTCATTCAAAACAAATTTAAAGATCATTTTCAATAACTTATCAAACATTCAATTTTTCTAATAATGGCTTTTAGCAATTTTAAATACCCAACCCATTCATAGATCCCTATCATCATTTTGCTTAAATTAAATCTGTACAATGTTTTTAAATGGAATTTAAATTATGTTAAAAAAAACGTTATTAGCTTCAGCTGTAACTTTGTTTGCAATGGGTTCTTTTTCAGCAATAGCAGACACCGATATCGGTTTAATCACCTTTGACGGTGCGGTAACAGACACAACGTGTAATATTTCCACCGCCAATGGCGAATCACAAAATAATATTACTATTACCTTACCGGTTGTTAAAAAATCTGATGTTGAATCAACCACCGTCGATACCGGTGTCGGCTCTAAGAATTTTGAACTGCTGCTCACCAACTGCCCAGGAACATTAAAGACTGCTTCAGCAAGCTTTATGTCAAAAAATATGGGTGCCATTGCAAACGGTACTATTGAACCTGACGCCAACGTAGCAGGCTCAGCAACCAACGTTGCACTTGCCTTGTATAATAATGCCCCTACCGAATCTTCTCGTATTATGGTCGGCCAGCCTGCTAATAATACGCAGAAAGCCAATCTCACCGCCGGTTCCGGCAAGCTGTTCTACCGCGTTGCATACGTTCCGGGCTCCAACTGGGTGAAAGATACGAACCCAGTGCAGTCAGGTAAAGTCAGCGCCAACGCGTACTTCACCATGAGCTACGAATAATTTTATCCCTCCCGTTAATGTGCCCTGTTGGGCACATTTTTGCCTATTTATTGAGAGTTTACATGTACGTACTGAATATTAAGAGCGGACTAAAAGCCCTGCTGCTGGCCTCGATGAGCGTGTTTGCTCTTAACGCCAGTGCAGATATTGTGATTTCCGGCACCCGTGTCATTTATCCTGAATCGGCAAAAGACGTAACGGTGTCAATGGATAACCGTGGCACCCGGCCTCTGCTGGTACAGACCTGGCTCGATGATGGAAGAGATACCACTAACCCTCAGGAGCTGAAACTGCCTTTTATTGTGACGCCGCCTGTTTCGCGTGTTGAACCGCAAAAAGGGCAAACCGTCAGAATCACCTGGCTGGGTCAGGCATTGCCAAAAGATAAAGAGTCGCTGTTCTGGTTTAACGTTCTGGAAGTTCCGCCGAAGGCTAAGGAGAGCGATAACCAAAGTATGCTTCAGCTTGCTTTCCGCACCCGTATTAAACTCTTTTTCCGTCCCACTGGGTTAAAAGGGGAACCGACAGACGCGGCCAAAAATCTTAAGTGGTCCCAAACCCGACAAGGGCAAAAAATCGTTTTAAGTGCGAAAAATGACTCGCCTTATTATGTGTCGCTGGCAAGTGCGGCGCTTATTTCAGGCGGTAAAAGTTACGAGATCGAAACGCATTATATTGAACCGTTCTCAAGCCAGACGATGAATGTGAAAAATTACACCTCATCCGGAAATAGCAAAATAACCTGGCAAGCCATTAATGATTTCGGTGGAATTGATAAGTATGAGTCTATACCGCATTGATTCCCTGTCAGCTTCAGAACATTCACAAAAAGTATAATTAGCGTTGCCCTGGGACAGAGTTCATCATGCACTTTAGACGTTCGCTACTATGTTTATCGATAAGTGCGGTATTGCCGTTATGTGCATTTGCTGCTGAAAATAATAACGAAGAAGACGTGCAGTTTAACGAGCAGTTTCTTTATAACACTGGCGCATCCATTGATATCAGTCGTTTTTCAAAAGGCAACCCTGTTATTGCCGGAACCTATAAGGTGAAGATGATCGTTAACGGGAAACCTTCCGTTACCACGGATCTTCTGTTTAAGGAGAATGGCACACCGCGCGCCACTCCCTGCATCACCCCGAAACTACTCACGCAGGCAAATGTCACCACCGAGCAACTGAAACACCCTGAGGAGGATTCTGCTGACACCTGTGTCTCTATGCCAGACGCCTATCCCGGCTCGCGTGTGGCTTACGATCCCTCCACACAGGAGTTAGACCTTTCCATTCCTCAGGCTTTCGTCATTCAGCGTCCTGCGGGATTTGTCGATCCTTCACTGTGGGAAGACGGGATCCCGGTGGCCATGCTCTCATGGGATCTTAACGGCTGGCACGCAGACATGCCGGATTCCAGCACTGATACGGCCTATGCTGGTCTGCGCTATGGGGCAAACCTTGGGCCATGGCGACTCCGGGCGCGAGGCAACCTGAACTGGGATCAGGATTCCGGTACCCATTACGCCAGCCAGGATATCTATCTTCAGCGTGATATCACGCCGCTGAAAGCGCAGTTTATCGCCGGCGATTCCTATACCCGTGGCGACGCCTTCGATTCCATTAGCCTGCGCGGGGCGCGTTTATATAACGATGACCGTATGCTTCCGAATGGTATATCGACCTATGCGCCGGTGATCCGAGGGGTTGCAAACAGCAACGCCAAAGTCACGATCGCCCAAAGCGGCAATACGATTTACGAAACCTCCGTCCCCCCAGGACCGTTTGAAATCACCGATCTCAGTACAACAGGTTACGGTAGCGATCTCATTGTCACGGTAGAAGAAACGGATGGGAGCAAACGTTCCTTCTCAGTCGCCTATTCTTCCGTCGCACAAATGCTTCGTCCTGGCTACTCCCGATGGGATGTCGGCGTGGGTGAACTGCGTGACGACAGCCTGCGTGACAAACCAAAGGTGGGATATGCAACGGGCTACTATGGCTTAACCAATACCTTCACGGGGTATGCGGGCCTGGAATATACCGATAGCGATTTCTACGCCGCATTGTTGGGTATTGCCATGAATACCGGAGTCGGCGCATTCGCTCTTGATGTCACGCATTCGGATGCCCGGATAGACGGCTTACGACATCTCACGGGCGAAAGTTATCGCGTCTCCTACAGCAAACTTATGGAAGCCACGAATACCTCTTTCAACGTCGCCGCCTACCGGTTTTCGACGTCTGACTATCTCAGCCTGAACGATGCGGCCTCGTTGACCAATGAGATCAAATACCGTGACAGGGAGCGTAACCCGGAACGTAACAACAGCGACGTGTATCAGACCTTCCAGCGCATGAAAAACCAGATCCAGGTGAATATCAGCCAACCGCTGAATATTGCCGATCTTGATTTGGGATCGCTGTATGTCAACTCAACCTGGCAGGACTACTGGAATGAAAGCAGTTCGTCGGCGCAATACTCGGTTGGCCACAGTCATTCGTTAAGCTGGGGAAGTTATAGCCTCACCGTGCAGCGCACCTACAATGAGTTTGGGGAAAAAGATGACAGCGTCTATCTGAACCTCACGATTCCATTCGACACGCTGATGGGTAACAGCAAGCGAGCGGGTGGCTTCTCCTCACTCACGACGGGCATCGGCAGCGATTTAAAAGGCGGCAGTAGCTTTAACGCCAGCGCCAATGGCAACACCGAAGATAACCGCTTCAGTTACAGCATTACCGAAAGCACCACGCGTTACGACGATACGTTAAATCAGTTAAGCGGGTACGGCAGTTACAACGGCCCGCATGGACCGCTAAGCCTTTCCGTCTCCGCCTCAGATGACGGTACACGACAATATTCTGCCAGCTATAGCGGCGGAATGGTTCTGCACTCCGGTGGCGTAACACTCGCCCCTGGCAGCATCAGCGAAAGCGATACGCTTGCCTTAATTAAAGCTGAGGGGGCAGAAGGCGCCCGCGTCTCTATCGGTAACGGTGAAATCGGCGCCTCAGGCTATGCCCTTATACCCTATCTGTCCGCCTACCGTGAAAACAGCGTTGGTCTTGATATCAGCGAAATGCACTCTGACGTGGAAGTGAAAAATACCCGCTCCACCACCGTTCCCCGTAGCGGTGCCGTTGTGCTGGTTAACTTTGAAACCGATCAGGGGCGCTCAGTGTTAATGGAACTGATGCGTGACGATGGCGGGTTTATCCCGTTAGGCGCCGATGTGCAAACCGACCAGGGCGTATCCGTGGGTAGCGTGGGTCAGGCCGGGCAGGCCTGGATCCGCGGAATTGAAGATAAAGGGACGTTAAACATCGTCTGGGGAAATGAGCCCGGCACATCCTGTACCGTCTCCTACCACATCCCACCGGATGCGAAAAAGATTGGACCGACAACGCTGCTGACGGGCCAGACCTGCCGCGTCACAGCCTTATAAAGGGAGTTAAAACATGCTTTTTAGAGCCTGGAAAAAAACAGGGTTAGTTATTTTAAGCACGGGGCTAATGGCGCTGTCGCTGGAAACACACGCCGATAATCTCGATATTACCTTTACCGCAAATATCCGTGACACCACCTGCGATATGAAAATCGAAGGTGGCAGCGGTGATGGCGCCAGCAACGTTATCCCCATTGGGACTAACGGCAAGGTGCGCCTGGATTACATCATCCTGAAAAATGCCAAAGCCACGACCAACTTTAAACTCAAAATGGTCTCATGCCCGCCGAGTCTGGCATCGCTGAAAACCACCATCAGCGGTAGCGCCAGCCCGCTGACGACGGCACTTAAGAACTCACTTTACGGCGACGGCAGTGCGGAAAATATTGGCGTGGCGATTTCCCGTACCGCCACCCCGAATGCCCCTTTTGTCATTAATTCATCCACCGATACACAGCGCCTCGTCTGGACGAGCGGAGAGATAAGTGCTGGCGAGGTACCACTTCTGGCGACGCTGGTGGAAACCGCAAACGGCCAGGGCACGACCGGCAATTTTAGCGGTATCGCTACGTTTAATTTCACCTATGAATAACTGGCAGCAATGCGGAGCGTTGATATGAAAATGAAAATGACATTACTGGTGCTTGCAATGACTGCCACCCTGCCTTCCGTTGCGTTAAGTGCGATTACGGGGACGACGAGCGTGCAGGCAACGTTTACATCCACCATTGAGGCCGGGACCTGTAACGCGGAGATTCAAAACGCCAGCGGAGCCCCGATTGACATTTTGCCGTTTGGCGATGTGTTTAAGTCTGACCTGGTGAGCCAGAGCCGACGAGAAACCTTCAAAATTGCCTTCACGAACTGTGCCGGGGTAAAAAACGCCGCCATTCAGGCCATGCCGGGTGCAGGCGGGTCGTGTACCGGTAACGCATATGCAGCCGGGCATAACGTCGGTTTTGAAATCTGGAAAGGCTCTGTCGACTCAGGCTCCATATTGAACTGCGCCACTGTCCCGACGTCTGTCATCAACCTGTCTAACGGGACGGGAAATTTTGAAATGGATGCGCGCATCGTCATTGCAAATGGTAAAACGATTTCGGACGTGACGACAGGTTCGGTCAATGCGCCCGTGACGTTTACTGTGACCTATCAATAATGTTTATTCAGACAGGTAGCTTAAACAGGATGTTCCAGTCCCGCTTAATCTTAAGAAATGCGATGTCATGGCTGGCCCTCTGCCTGGGGTTTCCCGCAGCGGGTTTTGCCTCCAGCCTGGAAATGGATATGACGGCAAATATTATCAACAATACGTGCCAGGTCAGTATTCCAGAAAGTGGAAGCGTAACGCTGCCAACGGTGGGAAAAACGTGGTTTTATACCGCGGAGGGCACCGATCGACTTCAACCAGCAGACCCCGCGGGAGGAACACGCTTTATGATTGAGGTTGTGGACTGCAGCGGGGATGAATCGGGAGCCGGGCAAGCGCTGCACTTTACCTTTAAACCGCAGTCTGCCCAAATTGATGGGATTTCAAAACAGATATTAAGTAATGAAACATCCGCCCTTGCTGGCGGCGCTGAAAACGTGGGGATTGTTATTTTTTCTGAATCCAATAATCAAAACGTCCTCGACAGCGAGGGGCAGTCTGATGTGGAGGTCAAAATAGCGACCCCATCAGACCAACAAAGCTATTTGAAAGCGTATAACTTTTACGCCCGCTACCAAAATTACGGCCCGGTCAGCGCAGGAAAAGTGACCGCGCGCGCATTAGTCAGCGTGACATATCGCTAACAGGCAACGCTAAAAAGGAACAATTATGGCACAGCGTCCTGGGATAACCGTGTCCCCACGTTTTAACGGTTTTATCATTTTATTTATGCTTTTAACCATGAGCGCCTTTTACGCCCATGCAGATTTTGAATGTAAATTTCGATTTGGCGACACGCAGTCCATCGGCGACTACAATGGCGCAAAGCCGACCCTGCAAATCGTGGATAATGTCGCTGTTCCTACAAAAATCAGCTCGCTATATCGCCTGGATCTGAGCCCCGGATTAAATAGTAAATGCACGTTAGGAAAACATGGCGAAAACATTTTCACCCTGGCAGACGCCAGTCTGTTAGTCGGCAGTATTGATGGGAAAGCTTTATTCAAAACCAATGTAACCGGAATAGCCTATGCTCTGGCTTTTGGCACAGTAGACAATACTGCCACGGCCTATTTCGCTCCCAGTACGAGCTGGTTTCTTGCATTACACATGAATGACCAGGATGAGCTGCTGGATAATCGCGCCTGGCGGGCCATGGTCGAATTTTACCAACTTCCCACGTTTGCCGGTATTCCTGCTAACGTAGTATCTATTGGCCCGGTTGGTGGAACAATTGGAAAAATTACCATTGGAGACCCGGTGGGAACCGATCCAGACGATCATCCCAAACCGACCATTACCATAGCCAATATGGCCTTCATTACACCAATAGAAAAACCCACCTGCACGCTCACGGCTCCCAAAACCGTAGACCTGGGGGACTATGGTGTATCCGATATCGAGAACGATAAAACCATAAACGCCGATTTTGGGGTGACAGGGAATTGCACCAACACCCGTAAAGTCACCGTGAAGTTGACCACCAGTAAAACAACCGGGACTGATGGCTCATTACTCGCCAACACCGCATCGTCGAACGCGGCAAAAGGCGTGGGCGTGTTACTGTTGTGGCCGAACAACAGGCAGATAGTGCCTAATTCAACTAGCAGCTTTACCGCACAAGAGAACACTACCCTTGCCCTATTCAGCTGGTTACTTACGGCCCGGTTAGTTAAGTCTGGTACAGAAAAAGTCACCTCAGGCACGTTCAGCGCCATCGGCACCCTGCAGTTCACCTACGAGTAGCTTAGCCCTGCGGCTGGTTGCTGATCAGCCGCGACATGGTCTCCAGCGAATCCGTTCTTAAGATGTACAGGCGTTTCAGTAAGAACGGATTATCCCCCGGCTTAACCTTCCCTTTTACCGTTGTCACTGCGAGGTGAAAACCGGCGTCATTCGCGGCTTTTATGGCTTTATTGTCATAGCCACCAAACGGATAAGAGAGATACAGCACGCGCGGGTTAAACTGCGCCAGCGCCCGGCGCGAGCGTTCGAAATCAAACAAAATCACGTGGTAGCTGCGGCTCAGTAGAATCGGATGCTTGTTACCATCCACGCGGTGCAGGAAGTGCGTGTGGGACTGAATGTCAAACACGTCCTGGATGCCCTTCAGCTCCTGAACGCTCATAAACTGCAGTGATTTCGGATCCCACTTCTGCGGATGTCGCTTAATGCGGGATGAGATGATAAACGCCGTGGCGTTAAACCCGTACTCTTTCAGAATCGGGTAAGCATAGCGGCTTACGGACTTTAGCCCGTCATCAAACGTAATCACTACCGATTTGGCCGGCAGGTTCAGTTTGTTACGTACATACCCTTCCAGCTGATACATTGTCAGGGTGGTATACCCCTGGTCACGCAGCCAGGCCATCTGGTTATTGAACGCGCGCACGCTGGTGGTGGTAGAGGTATGCCGGAAGCGCGTGTTCTCTTCATCACGCAGAATATGATGGTAGGTCAGCACCGGGAGGCCATTATCTTCCTGCGCGTCCAGGCTGCTGATCCATGCCAGGCGATTACCGATACGGATCTGGTACCACGTCTGGTTTAAGCGGTCTTTGAGTTTGCTTAAAACCGGATACCGAAGATTGGCGCTCAGCGTACCGAATGGCGCACTGCCGCTGGACGGCGCGTTGTAGACCGGTGTGTCTTTCCAGGTGATCAGGTTTTGATTACTGAGCGGCTTATTAAGATCGCCAAGGCTGTCCTCAACGCGCTGCTTTCCCTGCACCTGCTCCAGATGGCCTTTATCGATAAATCCAGTCCCGAAGCCGAAGCGAAACTCGTAATAATCCGCAGCGGTAGGCACAACGGCAAGGATCTGTCCGGCCCTGACATGGCCGACGTTAACGACCTCGTTTCCCACCTGCGCCCAGATAGCCGCATCTTCAGTGGTTTGCATGTACTGGGCTGGAAGACCTTGCTGACTTAATAAACTGGCTGATGCCCCGCCAGAGAGAACCAGCAGGCACAGGAACAAAATACGCGTGAACATGTCTGTGATATCGGTACGAATAAACTGGTGCCATTGTAACAAATGCACCATCAATACCAATGTTTAATTCTTATACAGGTCGTGAAGAAGAACGAAGGGGGGATTTTTCTGCTGCTGATGCCACAAGCTGCTGACGCCCGGCTCACCCTGCGCCACGATGGCATCGCGAAACTCTGCGCTGCTTAATAATTCACGCCGTGGATACATTAACTCAAGCAGGGGAAGATCAATACCGGAGATCACTTCGCAGCAGTCGTGTTTGTGGCTCAACAGAGCAGCCGCGCGATACGGCGCAGCGCCAGATTTATCGGTGAGAAAGATAACGCCTTCGCCAGTGTCGGTTTCATGCAGGGCATCGCACATCATCCGGCTCAGCATATTGGTGCTCAGACCTTGCCAGTAATTCACCGCACGACACTGCGCCAGTGGACCAAACCTGGCTTCAAGCTTTATCAACATCTCCTGCGCCTGTTCATCGTGGCAGATAATGACCCATCCCAGCATAACTCTCTCCTTAGCAGGCGAGTAGTTTAGCGAAGTGAAGATTAGCTTACGGTGATAACAGTCAAAGAAAAGGCCCGGCAACCAGAAAGTCACCGGGCGGAAGGTTAGCTGCGCAGTCCGCGTCCGCGCTGGATTAAGTACCAGCACAGCAGGTAGAAGGCGACGATAAACACCACCAGCACCGCAACGGTAGTGAACAGCGGTACGTCAGTAATGCCGAGGAAGCCGAAGCGGAAACCGCTGATCATGTAGACAATCGGGTTCAGGTGCGACAACGCCTGCCAGAACGGCGGCAGCAGCGTCAGGGAATAAAACACCCCACCCAGATAGGTCAGCGGCGTCAGCACAAAGGTCGGGATCAGGCTGATATCGTCAAACGTTTTGGCAAACACCGCGTTCAGCAGACCGGCAAGCGAAAACAGGATCGCCGTCAACAGCAGCGTCAGCCCCACGAACAGCCAGGAGTGCACCTGGAACGGCACGAAGAACAAGGAGATAGCCGTCACCAGGATCCCGACGCACAGGCCGCGCGCTACACCACCGCCGACGTAACCCGCGATGATCACATGCGTTGGCACCGGTGCCACCAGCAGCTCCTCAATGTTGCGCTGGAACTTAGCGCTAAAGAAAGACGAAGCCACGTTGGCATAGGCGTTGGTGATCACCGCCATCATGATCAAACCCGGAACGATAAACTGCATATAGGTAAAGCCATGCATCTCACCAATGCGGGAACCAATCAGATTACCGAAGATGATGAAATAGAGCGTCATGGTGATCACCGGCGGCACCAGGGTTTGTACCCAGATGCGCATAAAGCGGTTAATCTCTTTCGCCCAGATGCTTTTCAGCGCGACCCAATAAAGATGCGTCATGCCTTGTCTCCTTGTTTATCCTGCACCAGAGAGACAAACAGCTCTTCCAGTCGGTTCGCTTTGTTACGCATACTTAAAACCTGAATGCCCTGAGCACTCAGCTGGGAGAAGACGCTGTTAATGCCCTGCTCCCGCAATACTTCCACCTCCAGCGTGGAGGTGTCGACCAGGCGATACTGGTACCCTTCAAGCTTCGGCAGCGCGCTTTTTGCCGCCAGATCCAGAATGAACGTTTCTGATTTGAGCTTCGAGAGCAGATCCTTCATTGAGGTGTTTTCCACCAGCTCCCCGTTCTGAATGATGCCGATGTTGCGGCACAGCATTTCCGCTTCTTCAAGGTAGTGCGTCGTCAAAATAATGGTGGTGCCTTTGTCGTTGAGATCTTTTAGGAACCCCCACATTGAGCGACGAAGCTCAATATCTACCCCGGCGGTGGGCTCGTCGAGGATCAACAGTTTTGGCTCATGCATCAGCGCACGGGCAATCATCAGACGCCGCTTCATGCCGCCAGACAACATACGCGCACGTTCGTTACGTTTTTCCCATAGATCAAGCTGCTTCAGGTACTTTTCGCTGCGAGCTAACGCTTCTTTTCGCTCAACGCCGTAGTAGCCCGCCTGGTTAACGACGATCTGCTGCACCGTCTCAAACGGGTTGAAGTTGAACTCCTGCGGTACCAGACCGAGCTGACGTTTGGCGTTGACTACATCTTTTTGCAGATCGTAGCCAAACACGCAGACCCGGCCAGAGGTCTTATTGACCAGCGAGCTGATAATGCCGATGGTCGTCGATTTCCCCGCGCCATTCGGCCCCAGAAGCGCATAGAAATCCCCCGCTTCTACTTTGAGATCTATCCCGCGTAGCGCCTGAACGCCGCCCGGATAGGTTTTTTTAAGCTGCTCAAGCTCCAGTGCAATCGCCATGAATTAAACTTACCTTAGGTTCTGACACACGTTGTGTGGTTTCATTAAAAGTCGGGTTACCCTATAGTAGCGCAACGCAATCACTTGGTTACAGGTCGCTAACCTCCATGAACAACATAGATACACTCATCAGCAACAATGCACTATGGTCAAAAATGCTGGTGGAGGAAGACCCCGGTTTTTTTGGAAAGCTCGCGCAAGCGCAGAATCCACGCTTTCTCTGGATTGGATGTTCCGACAGCCGTGTTCCGGCTGAGCGACTGACGGGCCTTGAGCCCGGCGAACTGTTTGTTCACCGTAACGTTGCCAACCTGGTGATTCATACCGATCTCAACTGCCTGTCTGTCGTTCAGTACGCCGTAGACGTCCTGGAGGTCGAGCACATCATTATTTGCGGTCACTACGGCTGCGGCGGTGTGCAGGCCGCTGTGGAAAACCCGGAACTGGGGCTCATCGATAACTGGCTGCTGCACATCCGCGATATCTGGTTCAAACATAGCTCACTGCTGGGTGAAATGCCGCAGGAGCGCCGGATGGACACGCTGTGTGAACTGAACGTAATGGAGCAGGTGTATAACCTGGGTCATTCAACGATCATGCAGTCAGCATGGAAGCGCGGTCAGAAGGTCTCTATCCACGGCTGGGCGTACGGCATTCACGACGGCCTGCTGCGCAATCTGGAAGTGACCGCCACCAACCGCGAAACGCTGGAGCAGCGTTACCGTTCGGGCATTGCCAACCTCAAGCTTAAGCATGTGAACCATAAATAAAGCGGGGATTTTCGCCCTCTCCCTGTGGGAGAGGGACGGGATGAGGGCATCAGGCCGCAACTACTCGTCCAGCAATACCACTTTCCCAACATACGGCAGATGGCGATAACGCTGCGCGTAGTCAATACCGTAACCGACGACGAACTCGTCCGGAATAGAGAAACCAACAAACTCCACCGGTACCTGCACTTCACGGCGGTCTGGTTTATCCAGCAGAGTACAGATGGCCAGGGATTTCGGCTCACGCAGGCTCAGGATCTCGCGCACTTTAGAAAGCGTGTTACCGGAGTCGATGATGTCTTCGACGATCAACACATCTTTGCCACGAATATCTTCATCCAGATCTTTCAGGATTTTCACATCACGGGTTGTGGACATGCCGCTGCCATAGCTGGAGGCGGTCATAAAATCGACCTCATGTGACACCTGCACTTCACGGCACAGGTCTGCCATGAACATGAAAGAGCCACGCAACAGACCAACCAGCACCATTTCGCTGCCGCTGTCCTTGTAATGTTCGGTGATTTGACGACCCAGTTCGGCGATACGCGCTTTGATCTCGGCTTCCGGGATCATCACTTCAACAGTATGTTTCATATTACTAACCATATGATTTTAATGAAAATCTCTCAATGCGGATGAATGTTATTCCGGCATCGATACGCAAGCCAGCCATTATATCAGCAAATGGCTAAGCCTGGCGTATGAGTTATAAAAAGCAAATATTGTGATTCCGATCACACTTGTTAATACCTATAATTAGTTGCTAGCAAATTATTAACAAAAACTGACGAGTACACTTTCTATGGCTGAAACAAACTCTAAACAGCCGCGTCTACTGGTGACACTAACAGCGTTATTCGCCGCCTTCTGCGGCCTGTACCTGTTAATCGGTGGCGTCTGGCTGGTCGCAATCGGCGGCTCCTGGTACTACCCCATTGCGGGCCTGGTTATGCTTGGCGTAACTGTTCTGCTCTGGCGTAGAAAACAATCCGCACTGTGGCTTTATGCGGCATTACTCCTCGCAACCATGATCTGGGGCGTCTGGGAAGTCGGGTTCGACTTCTGGGCACTGACGCCACGCAGCGACATTCTGGTCTTCTTCGGTATCTGGCTGATCCTGCCGTTCGTCTGGCGTCGCCTGATTGTACCTTCCAGCGGTGCCGTTGCGGCGCTGCTTGTCGCTCTGCTAATCAGTGGCGGTATCCTGACCTGGGCCGGCTTTAACGACCCGCAGGAGATCAACGGTACGCTGAATGCAGAATCCACCCCTGCGGCGGCTATCTCGCAGGTGGCTGACGGCGACTGGCCAGCGTATGGCCGTAACCAGGAAGGTCAGCGCTACTCCCCGCTGAAGCAGATCAACGCGGACAACGTGAAAAACCTGAAAGAAGCCTGGGTATTCCGTACCGGCGATCTGAAGATGCCAAACGATCCGGGTGAACTGACCAACGAAGTGACGCCAATTAAAGTGGGCAACATGCTTTATCTGTGTACGGCGCACCAGCGTCTGTTCGCGCTCGACGCGGCCACCGGTAAAGAGAAATGGCACTTCGAACCGCAGCTGAACTCCAACCCGTCGTTCCAGCACATCACCTGCCGCGGTGTCTCTTACCACGAAGCGCTTGCGGATAATGCCAGCCCGGACGTCATTGCCGACTGTCCTCGCCGCATTATGCTGCCGGTGAACGATGGCCGCCTGTTCGCGATTAACGCCGAAACCGGCAAGCTGTGCGAAACCTTCGCCAACAAAGGTATCCTGAACCTGCAGACCAACATGCCGGACACCACGCCGGGTCTGTATGAACCCACCTCACCGCCAATCATCACTGATAAAACCATCGTGATTGCTGGTTCGGTCACGGATAACTTCTCTACCCGCGAAACCTCTGGCGTTATCCGTGGTTTCGACGTGAATACCGGTAAACTGCTGTGGGCCTTCGATCCGGGCGCGAAAGATCCTAACGCGATCCCGTCTGATGAACACACCTTTACCTTCAACTCGCCAAACTCCTGGGCACCGGCTGCGTATGATGCGAAGCTGGATCTGGTCTACCTGCCAATGGGCGTGACCACGCCTGATATCTGGGGCGGTAACCGTACCCCTGAGCAGGAACGTTATGCCAGCTCCATTCTGGCGCTGAACGCGACCACCGGTAAACTGGCGTGGAGCTACCAGACCGTACACCACGATCTGTGGGATATGGATATGCCGTCCCAGCCAACGCTGGCGGACATTACCGTTAACGGCAAAACCGTTCCGGTGATTTATGCTCCGGCGAAAACCGGTAACATCTTCGTACTGGACCGCCGTAACGGCGAGCTGGTTGTGCCTGCACCGGAAAAACCGGTTCCTCAGGGTGCGGCAAAAGGCGATTACGTCACGAAAACGCAGCCGTTCTCCGAACTGAGCTTCCGTCCGAAGAAAGACCTCAGCGGCGCAGACATGTGGGGTGCCACCATGTTTGACCAGCTGGTGTGCCGCGTAATGTTCCATCAGCTGCGCTATGAAGGCATCTTTACCCCGCCTTCTGAGCAGGGCACGCTGGTCTTCCCGGGTAACCTTGGGATGTTCGAATGGGGCGGGATCTCCGTTGACCCTAACCGCCAGGTAGCGATCGCCAACCCGATGGCGCTGCCGTTTGTCTCTAAACTGATCCCACGTGGTCCGGGTAACCCGATGGAGCAGCCGAAAGACGCGAAAGGCAGCGGTACCGAAGCCGGTATTCAGCCGCAGTATGGCGTACCGTTTGGCGTGACCCTGAATCCGTTCCTGTCTCCGTTTGGTCTGCCGTGTAAACAGCCTGCCTGGGGATATATCTCCGGTCTGGATCTGAAAACCAACCAGATCGTGTGGAAAAAACGTATTGGTACCCCGCAGGACAGCATGCCGTTCCCGATGCCGGTTCCGGTGCCGTTCAACATGGGTATGCCAATGCTGGGTGGCCCAATTTCCACCGCCGGTAACGTGCTGTTCATCGCGGCAACCGCAGATAACTACCTGCGCGCGTACAACATGACCAACGGTGAGAAACTGTGGCAAGGCCGTCTGCCAGCCGGTGGGCAGGCAACGCCGATGACCTATGAAGTGAATGGCAAGCAGTACGTTGTCATCTCTGCGGGTGGTCACGGTTCGTTTGGCACGAAGATGGGCGACTATATTGTCGCGTATGCGTTGCCGGATGACGCAAAATAAATGCAAAACGGCAACCTCGGTTGCCGTTTTTTATGTTTGTTCCCTCTCCCACCGGGCTGAGGGTTCCCCAGAAAAATGAAAAGCACGATGAAGTGTGATCTACTGGTTGCGCTAACAAATCAGAAGAGACCTCATCGTGCCTTTACAGACAGTCTGCCAGAAATTTTTCTCCGCGTCTTTACC
>NZ_LNII01000081.1:0-243 GCF_001463365.1 Enterobacter sp. 50793107
TGGTGCCTTCGGGAACTGTGAGACAGGTGCTGCATGGCTGTCGTCAGCTCGTGTTGTGAAATGTTGGGTTAAGTCCCGCAACGAGCGCAACCCTTATCCTTTGTTGCCAGCGGTTAGGCCGGGAACTCAAAGGAGACTGCCAGTGATAAACTGGAGGAAGGTGGGGATGACGTCAAGTCATCATGGCCCTTACGACCAGGGCTACACACGTGCTACAATGGCGCATACAAAGAGAAGCGACCT
>NZ_LNII01000082.1:0-1543 GCF_001463365.1 Enterobacter sp. 50793107
GCCAGGCCTCAGCATTTTATTATGGTGATCCCCTGGGCGAAATGCGCCTGGTAAGCAGAGTTTTTGAAATGTAAGGCCTTTGAATAAGACAAAAGGCTGCCTCATCGCTAACTTTGCAACAGTGCCCTCGAAAATAGTTCTTGAAATTCTATTCTTGATTGCATATCATCTCAACGAGTTTCGATAAGAAAGGATGCGCATGCGACCGTCTGGTTCGCTGGTGGGCAAGGAGGCAGCAGCCGACACGCTCATCGGCAACTGCACGACCGCACGACCAGCCTCCCGTTCAAATTCGAGTTAGAACTCATATCCAGCCTGTCTGGGGGCACTGTGAAAGAGGGATCTCCGATGACTGTTGAATCGAGAATATTTTCTGTAGCCGAGTATGTTCAGCCGTCCGAAGGCGAGCCTATTCGTTCCGTTGTGCTTGAAACCCGAGACTCAATTATCGTGGTTTGGCATGTCCATCCCGGGCAGGAAATTGCGGCTCACATTCATCCTCACGGCCAAGACACGTGGACTGTTTTGTCGGGAATGGCTGATTACTTTCAGGGCAATGGGATTGTTCGTGCCCTCAGGGAAGGTGAGATAGCCGTGGCAAGACCGGGCCAAGTGCACGGGGCGCGAAATACAGGTACCGAGCCATTTGTGTTCGTCTCGGTTGTGGCATCAGCCAATGCCGGTTTCGTATTGGCTGAGCGATAGAGCCCAATCTCTGGAGTTGGTCCAATGAGCGGTCGGGGAGATAGGTAACAGACATGCAGCGGACACGGCTGCTAAACCAGGTCGCAAACCTCCTTGCGTCGCAGCGTGCCGCAAGCGACGCGATCAATCGAATGGGGTCGGCATGAGACTGAACACCATCCAGTTCCCGACCGCGTAGCCGCCTGTCCTGCCGATCAGGTCTTGACCATCGACGCCTGGGATCAGTCCTGAATGTTCTTGGAGACCACTACGTTATGAGCCGCAGCCGCCGCAAAACACCCATCGTCGGGCACACGACCTGCGGCAGCGAGCGCGAGGACAAGAAGCTCTGGCATCAGCGCTGGCGCACCCGTGAGCGCACGGCGCTGACCAGCGCGTCGCCCGAAGCCCTGAGCGCCCATCTGCCCCTGCTGGAAAACCAGGCCAGCAGCGTCTGGTCGATGGGCAAGGATGGCCGCTCCTACTGGCCCGTCAAGCGCCAGGCCGCCACGGCGGATCGCATCGCCAATCACAAGGGACGCAACCCGCAAGAACGCGCCTCCCTGAAAAAGCGCCTGCTGCGCAAGTGGATGAGCAAATGAAGCTCTCCTTCCATCAGCACATTGCGCTGTTCTGGATGATCGGTGCTCCGGGTGTCACTTTCAGAAGGCGACAGCACGAAATATCAAAAGTCGACCGCACGGTCTTTTCTGACGTTGGAGTCGCCTCAGAAAACGGAATCTATGGTCACTCCCGTTTTTGCAACACCGATTTTGACGACAAGTTGGCTTGCTTGAATCTATCCGGCGTCTGAATGGGATTTTATTCCCGCGCCTTGATGAGTTCCGCGCCTAATGAA
>NZ_LNII01000083.1:0-100791 GCF_001463365.1 Enterobacter sp. 50793107
TTCATCAGGCGCGGAACTCATCAAGGCGCGGGAATAAAATCCCATTCAGACGCCGGATAGATTCAAGCAAGCCAACTTGTCGTCAAAATCGGTGTTGCAAAAACGGGAGTGACCATAGATTCCGTTTTCCAATCTCCTCGATAATAAAGGCGAAGCGCGCTTCGTTGAGTTTATAAAACAGCCCCATGGTCACGGCGGCAACGACGGCCAGGCCGCACGGCCAGAGGAAAATAAGCTGACGCAGACCAAGTAGTGTGCCTGCGCTCTGCACCGCATGGGGAACGTAGCCAATCTGGGTCAGCATGATGCCAGGCAGAAAACCGGCGAGGGCGGCAGAGATTTTGCGTGAGAAGGTATAGCCGGTATAAACCGACCCTTCAGCACGAATGCCCGTTTTCCACTCGCCGTAATCAACGGTATCCGGTACCAGCGCCCAGTTCAGGCTGTTCACAAACGCCGTGCCGAAAAACGCCATGCAGGAAAACAGCACGAACAGCAGGGAACTGGTCCCCCAGAAGAAGTTCAGCACGTCGCCCACCGCCCATAGCGCCAGCCCACCCAGATAGACCGGTTTTTTGCCAAAGCGCTTCACCGCGCCGGGCACCAGAAACACGCCAATCAGAATGCAGCCCATGCTGAAAAAGCCCATCCACGACAGCAAATGCAGATCGTTTAGCACGTACTGGGTGTAATAGACCTGAATCGCCAGCTTGATGTTAAACGCGGCAAGGGTACACAGGTTGGCGATACACAACACCAGCAGCGGCGGATTGCGGAAAATCGCGCAGAATGATTTCAGAATGCCGGGCTTATGGTGATCGGGCGTAAGCTCCACGTAGCGCTCTTTCACGCCGCTGTAGCACCACCACATGCAGAACAGGCCACCGGTGACGAACACCAGCGCCGCCACCAGATAGCCGAGGGAGGGCTGGCTGACGAACAGCGCCTGAATGGGCATAAAGCCGACGGTGCAGAGCAACAGCCCCACGGTTGCGCCGCCCTGACGCCACGCCGCAAGCTGCGCGCGCTCGTTCGGGTTTTTGGTAATGGCCGGTACCATCGCACCGTAGGCGCAGTTCATCAGGCTATAGCAGAGGCCAAACATCATGAAGAGCACGGTGGCGAGCGCCGTTTTCACCGTCAGGCTAAAGTCGTTGGCCATAAACTGCGCCGTCGCGACCAGCGCCACCGGGACGGAGGCATAAAGAATGAATGGCCGGAATTTTCCCTTCGCGCCGATGTTACGCCGGGAGTCCAGCAGCACGCCGGTCAGCATGTCGGTGAACGCGGTAAAAAACTTCGCTACCAGGAAAATAATGCCGCCATAGAAGGCGGGCATGCCCAGTTCGTCGGTGTAAAACTTCAGCAGATACAGCGTGCCAATACACAGCATCAGATTCGAGCCAAAATCGCCCATCCCGTAGGCGCACTTCTCTCGCAGGCTCAATTTCAGGGTTAACGGATCAGTGTTATGTGTCATGGTCGATCCTCAGAGCGCCCGCAGGGCGCTCTATCTCGTCATTTATGCCGTACGTTTACGCAGTTCGATCTCTTCCACGATGCGCACATACATCTTCTCGTTGAGATTGTAGAAACAGCCCATCGCCACAATGGTGATGACCGCCAGCAGGCTCGGATAGATAAAAATCAGCTGCCGCAGTCCTTCAACCGTTCCGGCGGATTGCACCACGTTGGGCACATAGCCAATTTGCGTGAGCATGATCCCCGGGAAGAAACCCGCCAGTGCCTGGGATACCTTCCTGAAGAAGGTAAAGCCGGTGTAAACCGTTCCTTCAGATCGCACGCCGGTGCGCCACTCGCCGTATTCCACGGTATCGGATACCAGCGCCCAGTTCAGGCTGTTCACGAACGCGGAGCCGAAGAAGGCCAGGCAGGAGAACGCCACAAAGCTCACCGAGCCGCCGCCTAAGAAGTAGTTGAGCAGATCGCCCGCCACCCAAACCATCAGCCCGCCGATATAGACTTTTTTCTTGCCGAAGCGCCGCACCGCGCCGGGCATCATAAAGACGCCGATAAAAATACAGCCCATGCTGAAGAAACCCATGTAAGACAGCAGGATCGGGTCGTTCAGCACGTACTGCGTGTAGTAAACCTGGATGGCGAGTTTGACGTTAAAGGCACCCAGCGTGCAGAGGTTGGCGATGCACAGGATAAACAGCGGACGGTTTCCGGCAATGGCGCGAAACGACTGCAACAGCCCCGGTTTTTGCGCCGGATGAGCAGGCTGCGTCTCGACGTAACGCTCGGTCACGCCCTTGTAGCACCACCACATAAAGAACAGCCCGAACAGCGAGAAAAGCGTGGCGGCAAAGATATAGCCAAGCTGATCGTTGCCCTCAATCAGGTTCATTACCGGGACAAAACCGACGGTACAGAGCAGCAGGCCAAGCGTGGCGCCGCCCTGACGCCAGGCGGCCAGCGAGGCGCGCTCGTCCGGGTTTTTGGTGATGGCGGGCACCATCGCGCCGTAAGAGCAGTTCATCATGCTGAAGAACAGGCCGTACAGCATGAACAGCACCGTTGCCATCACCGTTTTACCGGTGATTTCAAACGGCGTACCGACGAAGTTGGCAATCGCCAGCAAGGTCACCGGGAAGGCGGCATACAGCACGAACGGGCGGAATTTCCCTTTCGGGCCGATGTTGCGCCGGGAGTCGAGCATGATCCCGGTGCCCATATCGGTGAAAGCGGTAAAGAATTTGGCAATCAGGAAGATAATCCCGCCGTAGGTACCCGGCAGGCCCAGCACGTCGGTATAAAACTTCAGCAGATACAGCGTGCCGATATCCAGCAGGATGTTAGAGCCGAGATCGCCCATCCCGTAGGCGAGTTTTTCTTTAAACGGCAGGCGTAGGGTTGCCGGATCAGAAGTATGTTGACTCATTATTGTTCTCCGTCTGCCCGCAGGTTTCCCCGCGGGCGAGCCTTATCAGATATGACGTAAGGTATTAAACAGATCTGCCCATTCGCTTTGCTGGCGATAGAAAACCGGCGGTTTGCCGAGCGGGGCAGCAACGGTCACCTCACCGCCCTGGCAGGTTTCACCCGTCCACACATTCACCCAGTTGTCCTGCGGCAGATAGAGCGTCCAGTCGTGGCGGCCCTCTTCATGAACCGGTGCCACCAGCAGATCGCGGCCAAACAGGTACTGGTATTTCAGCGTGTAGGCGCGCGCGTCGTCTTCATAATGCAGGAACAACGGGCGCATCACCGGCAGGCCACTTTTCGCGTTCTGCGCAACCGCAGCTTTGATGTACGGCTTCAGGGTGGTGAACACGGTGGTCATACGTGCAAAGTGCGCGATGGTTTCGACGTCGCCGTCGAACTGCCAGTTGTCACCCGGGCGGTTACCTTCGTGGGTACGCATCATCGGCGTAAAGGCGCTGAAGTCGCACCAGCGCAGCAACAGCTCTTTGGTGCGTTTCATCTCGAACAGGGTGGTATAGCCGCCGATGTCGCTGTGGTGCAGCCCGTGACCGGTCATCGCCAGAGACAGCGCAGCAGGTACGACGGACGCCAGACCGTCGTCCAGGCTCCAGTCGACGTTCTGATCTCCCGCCCACATCATCACCGAGTGCTTCTGGCTGCCGGTATAACCTGCGCGCATGAAGAACAGGATCTCGCCGAGCTTGCCGGTCTCTTCCAGCGCCTCGTAGTTACATTTGGCCCACAGGGCAGGCCAGGCGTTATGCATGATCTCCGCGCTGACGCCGTTGTGCAGGAAGGTATCGGTTGGCAGATATTCGCCAAAATCGGCCATCCAGCCGCCGCAACCCAGTTCGATCAGGTTCTTTTTGATCACCTCTTTGTACCAGCCGTAGGCTTCCGGGTTGGTCAGGTCGATAACGCCCGCGTAGAACTCGCCAAACTCGACGTGGTAGTCCTTGCCATCGGCATTTTTGGTCAGATAGCCGCGTTTTGCCGCCTCTTCACAGAGATCTTTGTCGCTGGCGACGTACGGGTTGATATAGGAGAGGAACTGCACGCCTTCCTGTTTCCACTGTGCAATATGCTCATTAAGCTGCGGATACAGCTCGCTGTTCCACTTCCAGTTCCACATCACGCGTTTGCCAAAGGAGGTCATGCGGATGCCGGACCAGTCCTGCGCCCAGATGCCGTTCACCTTCACCCCGCCCTGACGCATGACGTCGAGCTTGTGCTGACACACCCCGGTGCCGCCCTGAATGCCCAGCGTCACGCCGTCGTAAACCCAGTCCGGCAGCTCCGGCTGACGCCCCAGCAGGCCGGTGAGTTTTTCCAGCAGATCGACGTAGGTTTCTGCACATTCGAAGCGCAGCGTGGCGTTATCTTCCCAGAACGCCAGTTCGTGGAAATCCGGCGCGCTGAAGTCGAAGTTCATGTAGCAGCTGTTATCCACGTGACAGTAGTACTTCTGGGTGCTCACGAAGGTAGGCTGGGGGAAGAAGGTCCAGTAATAATCGCCGCCCGCGTTCTCTTTGCAGTCGGCCTGCCAGGTCACGTAGGTCTGCTTATTGCGGCCCACCCCCTGTTCGCTGGTCCACAGCGGGAACGGCTTTCCGCGCAGATCAAAGTACGAGAACTGTTCGCCGCAGCCGTAGATATGATCTTCAGGCTGGGCCGCCAGCCGCAGCCAGATGCGGTTGTGACAGGTGGCATCATTTTTAAGCTTCAGTTCCAGACGGCCTTCCGCATCCACACCCACCAGCAGCGTCGCGCTCACCGCATCGCCACGGGTAAAGCGGATCGCCCAGCCTGCGCTTTGCTGTGTAACGGTCGCGTCCGTCAGGGCGATTTTTTCGTTGAGCTTGTCTTTGATGCTGAAGTTGCCGCGAAACATTTCGATATCAGCAACGCCCGCGCCGATCCACAGGCAAGGTTCATCGGTGGAGTGGGATAAAATCAGACGGTCCTGCCAGCGCAGGGTGAAGCCATGTTCGTTATTTTTCAGATCAATATTGTGTAGGGTACGCATAGAAAACTCCGTCTTTATTATTTGGCCTGGCAATCCAGTAATCCGGCGGCTACGGCAGGGGCTAAGCCCGGAGCCAGCGGCAGGCGGGGGATCACCAGGCAGTGCAGCAGGTGGTAAATATCCTGCTTGCCGTCCCAGACTTTGGTGGTCACTTCGTTGTTGGTGTCCAGCTCCTGCCACCAGGATCCGTTCTCGTAATCCATCAGGTATTTGATGCAGTAATCCCACCATTTCTGATACCAGGCTTCGTACTGCGCCTCGCCGGTTACGGTGTAGAGCGCATACGCTGTGCCCATCGCCTCGACGATCGGCCAGCGCACGCGTTCGCGCACGATAGGCTTGCCGTCCCAGCCAACGGAGTAGACGAACCCATCGGCTCCGTCTGGCGCCCAGGCATCGCGGATGGTGGCGTGGAACAGTCCTTTTGCGTCTTCCAGCAGCCACGCCGGTGGGGTTTCGAAGCGGGCTTCCAGCGCGGCACGCAGGTGCAGCATCAGGCGGCCCCACTCAATCCAGTGCCCTGGTGTGCCGCCGTAGGCGCGAAAACGGTGGGCGGGATTATCGATGTTGTAGTCGCGGATCGGGTTCCAGTTGGTATCGAAATGCTCGTTAACGCGATACTCACCTTTGCGCGCCACGTCGTGAATAATCACCGAGGCGATGCGCAGGGCGCGGTCGAGCCATTTACGATCGTGGGTTACGTCATACACGATGAGGAAGGCTTCCACGGCGTGCATGTTGGCGTTACCGCCGCGGTAATCTTCCGTTTTGCTGAACGCTTCATCCCAGGACTCCAGGCACATCTGCTCCTGTTCGCTCCAGAAGTAGCGCTCAATCACCTCAATGGCGTCGTCCAGCAGC
The DNA here is from genome assembly GCF_001463365.1 of Enterobacter sp. 50793107. Lineage (NCBI taxonomy): Bacteria > Pseudomonadati > Pseudomonadota > Gammaproteobacteria > Enterobacterales > Enterobacteriaceae > Enterobacter > Enterobacter sp. 50793107. The sequence continues at coordinate 5,837 of NZ_LNII01000083.1, forward strand.
CTGCGCGCCTGAGGATGTCCGGTGGTGACGGCGCTCGCCGCACCCAGCAGCACGAAGAAGTGCTGATAGCCCTGCTTGGAGGTATCCACCACGCCTTCATCGTTAACACAGGCGTACCAGCCGCCGTACTGTTTGTCGCGCAGCGGGCCGTTCAGGGCATTGATGCCGTGCTCAACCAGGGCATACGCACCGGGACGACCCATGTTCGCCGCCACCGCGTAAACGTGCAGCATACGGGCGGTGATCCACAGATGCGTGCCCATATCGCTGCGAACCTGCCCGTTATTGCCCAGCCAGCCGAAGCCGGTCGGTACGGCTGCGTTTTTACCGAAATCAAGAATGCGGTCGGTCTCTTGTTCGAGCCAGCGGTTATGGCTCAGGGTGTTAAACCATTTCATGTTCGGGTCCTTTCTCAACGGCGAGCCATCATTTCGTCGACGATCTCACCCAGACGCTGCAGTTTAGGTACGGAAATATCGCGAAGCATCAGCCCGGTGTCCGGCAGGCCAATCACCGATGACCAGACGGCGCGACCGGCTAAAAAGCCTGATGCCCCCGCCTGCATGGCAACGCTCACGGCGCGCGGGAATAATTTTTCGTCCACGCCGGAGGAGAGGATCACCCACGGCATGGCGATGTGCTCGTTCAGCTTCTGCGAGGCCGCCAGCAGTTCCTGCTGCGTGCCTTTACCCAACAGCGGCATCTCCACTTTGTAGAGGTCCGCACCGCTGTCACCCAGCTCTTTGGCCGCATCGATAATCGCCTGTTCGCGGTTAAACCCGGCGCCGCGACGCGGTGGACGCACCACCGGCTCGATAATGCTCAGCAGGCCGTTGTCGTGGCACAGGGAGTTAAATGCCTTCACCATCTCAAGACGCTGCTGCGCGTCTTCATCGCTACGCCATAGCACCAGTAATTTCAGCGCCTTGCCGCCATCGCGTTTGACCGCCTGCGCATCGACGTTCTTGTCGATCGTCACGCTGTCGACGGGAATACCGTTCCCTGGAATAAACTCGTCGGCCGCCACAATCAGCGCGCAGCTTTTAGCTACGGCCTGCTGCTCCACAATCTGGCGATAACAGAACTGCTGGTCGACGAGAATGGCAGAGGCGTACGGCGACAGAATTTTCGCTGCGTTGACCTTAAAATCCGTCAGATGCTGGTCCGTGACCGGCACCGGCGCACCTGCTGCGGCAAACATCAGGCGCATCGCTTCGCGCTGATCGACGGCCAGCATCGCAAAACCGCCGGAAGGTCGGGTGATATCTTTCAGGGTGTACATCGTCATTCCTCAGTCCTTTCGTATCAGTGTGATTTTTTCAGCCCGGCAGATGCGCGAACCTGTTCAAGAATGGCTGTCCAGTCTTCGCGCCCGCGCCCGGCGGCGCGTGCCTGGTTGTAAACTTCGCGGGAAGCCGCGCCCAGCGGCATCGGAACGTGGAGCTGGTTGGCCACGTCCAGGGCGATCCCCAGATCTTTATGTGCAAGGTCGATCATGAAGGCGGGTGAAAGATCCCCTTTCAGCACCTTGTTCGGCCAGGAGGTGGTGAAATGGCCTTTACCTGCAGGCGTGCCGCTCATGACCTTGAGCGCCACCTCAAAGGAGAGACCGAGCGCTTCACACAGCACGGCCGCCTCGGCGGACAGGGCGTTTAGCGCAATGCTCATGTAGTTATTGATAAGCTTCACGCGGATGCCCATGCCCGGCCCGCCGGCGTTAATCAGCTCATTGCCCATCGCCATTAAAACGGGGGTGGCGCGCTCAACCTGCTCCGCCGTGCCGCCTGCCAGCAGGAGCAGCGTGCCGGCGATGGCATGGTCTGAGGTGCGCCCGACAGGTACGTCCATCAGGCTGAAGCCACGCCCGGCCATGTCGTGGATCAACGCGTCGGTTTGCAGGGGATGAATGGTCGACATATCGATCACCAGCGCGTTGCGAGATAAGCCTTCGCAAACGCCGTGTTCGCCAAACAACACGCTGCGCACCAGGTCGCCGTTGGGCAGCATGGTAATGACGAACTCGGCATCCGTTGCGGCCTGCGCGGGCGTTGCCGCCGCCTTCGCGCCGCTCTCCACCAGGATCTGAACCGCCTGCGGGTTCACATCAAAGACCTGAAGCTGGTGACCTTGCTTCAACAGATTCTTCGCCATTGGCGCGCCCATCTGCCCTAAACCGATAAATGCGATTGCTGACATGCCTCTCTCCTGTCATATCGTGTCAATTTTTGCGCGTTTATGTTGTCTGTTTTTGATCGTATTTGTAATTTATAGTCAAAAAATTGACAGGGGTCACTTTTTAAACATTTGATGAAATTAAAATGAAGGCATCAGAAATTGCAGAAGGAAGCACCATGACTCGCATCGTTTGTGTCGGCATAACCGTGCTGGATCGCATCTGGTATCTCGATGATTTACCAAAAGAAGGTGGGAAATATGTCGCAAAAGACTATACGGAAGTGGGCGGCGGCCCGGCGGCAACTGCGGCGGTGGCGGCGGCAAAACTGGGGGCATCCGTGGATTTTATTGGCCGGGTGGGTGACGACGATACCGGCAGAAGGCTGCTTGCGGAGCTGGAATCCCTGGGGGTGAACACCCGCTACACGCGTATAGTGAAAGATGCCCGCTCGTCACAATCGGCAGTGCTGGTGGACGGCAGCGGGGAACGCATTATCGCGAACTATCCCAGCCCCGATCTTCCCGCTGCGGCAGACTGGCTGCAGGGCATCGACTTCTCGCAATGGGACATTGTTTTAGCCGATGTGCGCTGGCATGAAGGGGCGAAGCAGGCGTTTACCCTTGCCCGCCAGCAAGGCGTCCCCACGTTGCTCGATGCGGACACAACCCCTCAGGACATCGCGGAACTTATCGCCCTCAGCGATCATGCTGCCTTTTCCGCGCCGGGGCTGCGTCGGGTAAGCCATCTTGAGGAAACGGAAGGTGCGCTTAAAAAAGCACAAACGCTCACAAATGGACATGTCTATGTCACGCAGGGCCGGGACGGCTGCTTTTGGCTGGAGAACGATGCCCTGTGCCATCAGCCGGGTTTTGAGGTCGAGGTGGTTGATACCACCGGGGCGGGGGATGTTTTCCACGGTGCCCTGGCGGTCAGCCTGGCGCAACGGTTATCTCCAGCGCAAGCCGTGCGTTTCGCCAGCGCCGTCGCCGCGCTGAAATGTACTCAGCCCGGCGGTCGCGCAGGTATACCCGACTGTGATCAAACCCGCTCTTTTTTGTCACTTTTTGTATAAAATGCGGGGCGTGATGGTTTTCAGAGGACAGCCCATGAGCCTTACCGAACTGACCGGCAACCCGCGTCACGATCAGCTGCTGACGCTGATAGCCGATCGCGGATATATGAACATTGATGAACTGGCGCAGTTGCTGGACGTCTCGACGCAAACCGTGCGCCGGGATATCCGCAAGCTGAGCGAACAGGGACTGATTACGCGACATCATGGCGGTGCGGGCAGGGCATCCAGCGTGGTGAACACGGCCTTTGAGCAGCGCGAAGTGTCGCTGACTGAAGAGAAGCGGGCAATTGCCGAAGCAATTGCCGACTATATTCCTGATGGTTCGACTATTTTCATCACCATTGGCACGACCGTGGAGCACGTGGCCCGTGCGCTGCTCAACCATAACCATCTGCGTATCATTACTAACAGTCTGCGGGTGGCACACATCCTCTATAAAAATCCGCGTTTTGAGGTGATGGTGCCCGGCGGTACGCTGCGTCCACATAACGGCGGCATTATCGGTCCGGCGGCGACGGCGTTCGTGTCTGGCTTTCGGGCGGATTATCTGGTGACCAGCGTGGGGGCGATTGAACACGACGGCGCGATGATGGAGTTTGACGTTAATGAAGCCAGCGTGGTGAAAACGATGATGGCTCATGCCAGACATATTTTACTGGCGGCCGATCATACGAAATACACCGCCTCTGCCGCCGTGGAAATTGGCAACGTGGCGCAGGCAACGGCGCTCTTTACCGATGAACTGCCCGGCTCAGCGCTACATAATCATCTCAAATTCAGCAAGGTAGAAGTTGTCGAAGTCAGCACAGGCGACGAGCAGCAGGCTGGATAACCTCTCTGACGGCCCGAAAATCCCTTCGGGCCGTTCCTTTCTTTAAGCTGAATCTGGCGCATAGCCAAACCTTATCTTTCCCGCTACAGTTACTTTTCCACGGCGAGCAGGAGATAAACATGCTTTATATCTTTGACTTAGGAAATGTAATCGTCGATATCGATTTCAATCGGGTGCTGGGCGCATGGAGCGATTTTAGCCGTGTCCCGCTGGCGACGTTAAAACAGAGTTTCGCCATGGGCGAGACATTCCATCAGCATGAACGGGGTGAGATCAGCGACGAAGTGTTTGCTGAACGTCTGTGCCATGAAATGGATCTGCCGTTAAGCTACGAACAGTTCTCCCACGGCTGGCAGGCTGTATTTGTCGCTATCCGCCCTGAGGTTATCGACATCATGCATAAACTTCGCGAGCAGGGTCACCGGGTCGTCGTGCTGTCGAACACCAACCGCCTGCACACCACGTTCTGGCCAGAGGAATACCCAGAAGTTAAGGCTGCAGCAGATAAAATCTACCTCTCGCAGGAGATGGGGATGCGTAAACCCGAAGCGCGGATTTATCAGGCGGTACTGCAAGCGGAAGGATTCTCCGCGTCCGATGCGGTCTTTTTCGATGACAATGCCGATAATATAGAGGGAGCTAACCAGTTGGGTATTACGTCAATTCTGGTGACCGGAAAAGAGACGATACCGAACTACTTTGCGAAGCAGTTATGCTAAAAACCGTTCATCAAAAAGCCACGCACCATACTCGCCCGCTCAGGGCCTGGCTAAAACTCCTCTGGCACCGTATTGATGAGGACAACATGACCACGCTGGCGGGTAACCTCGCCTACGTGTCGTTGCTCTCCCTGGTACCGCTGGTGGCGGTTATTTTTGCCCTTTTTTCCGCTTTTCCCATGTTTGCAGAGGTCAGCCTGCAGCTGCGCCACTTCGTCTTTGCGAATTTTATTCCTGCCACTGGTGATGTGATCCAGAACTACATTGAACAGTTTGTCGCAAACTCCAGCAAGATGACGGCAGTGGGGGCGTGCGGGCTTATCGTCACCGCGCTGCTGCTGATGTACTCCATCGACAGTGCGCTTAATACGATCTGGCGGAGTAAAAAAGTCCGCCCGAAGGTCTATTCCTTTGCTGTTTACTGGATGATTTTAACTCTCGGCCCGCTGCTGGCGGGGGCGAGCCTGGCGATTAGCTCCTATCTGCTCTCCCTGCGCTGGGCCAGCGATCTCAACGGTGCCATTGATAACGTGTTGCGTATCTTCCCGCTGATTTTATCGTGGCTCTCTTTCTGGCTGCTCTACAGTGTGGTGCCGACCACGCGCGTGCCGAACCGTGATGCGGTTGTTGGCGCACTGGTGGCAGCGGTACTCTTCGAACTGGGCAAAAAGGGGTTTGCCCTTTACATCACCATGTTCCCCTCCTATCAGCTCATTTACGGCGTACTGGCGGTGATCCCCATTTTGTTTGTCTGGGTTTACTGGACCTGGTGTATCGTCTTGCTTGGTGCGGAAATAACTGTCACTCTCGGCGTATACCGCGAACTTAAAAAAGCAGCAGAAGCTGAAAAACAACAAGAAGCAGACCAACCATGATTGCATTGATACAGCGCGTAACCCGTGCCAGCGTCACCGTGGAGGGAGAGGTGACGGGTGAAATTGGCCCAGGACTTTTAGTGTTGTTAGGTGTCGAAAAGGATGACGACGAACAAAAAGCCAACCGCTTATGTGAACGCGTGCTGGGCTACCGTATCTTCAGTGATGCGGAAGGCAAGATGAACCTTAACGTCCAGCAATCGGGCGGAAGCGTGCTGGTGGTTTCCCAGTTTACGCTGGTCGCCGATACCGAACGCGGCATGCGCCCGAGTTTCTCAAAAGGTGCGGCCCCGGATCGTGCAGAAGCGCTTTACGAGTACTTTGTTGAGCGTTGTCGCCAACAGGAAATGAATACGCAAACCGGACGATTTGCTGCAGATATGCAGGTATCGCTGGTGAACGATGGCCCCGTCACATTCTGGCTCCAGGTATGAGCCAACTGGCGGCGTGGCCGCGGGTAACAAGAGAGAGTACAGCTATGTATCACCTTCGAGTACCGCAAACGGAAGAAGAGTTAGAAGCCTATTACCAGTTCCGCTGGGAAATGCTGCGCAAGCCATTACATCAGCCTAAAGGGTCTGAACGCGACGCCTGGGACGCCATGGCACATCATCAGATGGTGATGGACGAAGAGGGTAACCTCGTTGCCGTCGGGCGTCTGTATATTAATGCCGATAACGAAGCCTCTATTCGTTTTATGGCGGTTCATCCCTCCGTGCAGGACAAAGGGTTAGGTACGCTGATGGCCATGACCCTGGAGTCAGTGGCCCGTCAGGAAGGCGTTAAACGCGTGACCTGTAGCGCCCGCGAAGATGCCGTTGAGTTCTTCGCCAAACTCGGTTTTGTTAATCAGGGGGAAATTACGACCCCGCAAACCACGCCGATTCGCCACTTTTTGATGATTAAACCCATCGCCACGCTGGATGATATTCTCCACCGCGCGGACTGGTGCGGACAGCTTCAGCAGGCCTGGTATCAGCACATCCCTCTGAGTGAAAAGATGGGGGTGCGTATTCAGCAGTACACCGGGCAAAAATTCATTACCACCATGCCGGAAACCGGCAATCAGAACCCACACCACACGCTATTTGCCGGCAGCCTGTTTTCGCTCGCCACGCTCACCGGCTGGGGGCTTATCTGGCTGATGCTGCGTGAACGCCACCTTGGCGGCACGATCATTCTGGCTGATGCCCATATTCGCTACAGCGCCCCCATAAGCGGCAAACCGAGCGCCGTGGCCGATCTCGGCTCTTTGGGGGGGGATCTCGACCGCCTGGCGCGCGGCCGCAAAGCCCGTGTTCAGATGCAGGTTGAACTCTTTGGCGATGAAACCCCAGGCGCGGTGTTTGAAGGTACCTATATCGTTCTGCCTGCGAAGCCGTTTGGCGCGTATGAAGAGGGCGGGAACGAGGAGGAGTAAGGTTCCCCGTTGTTATCGCCGGGCGGAGTTGATCCGCCAGGCGATGTCCCGAAGAACATCTCGCGCTGATGGACTGACGCCGGCAAGCTGGAAGAAGCCGTGGATGACACCCAGCCAATGCTGCGCTGTGCAAATAACCCCTTGTTCTGTCATATGTTGATAAAGTGCCTGACCCTCGTCGCATAGCGGATCGTACTCGGCGGTAATAATGTGTACCGGCGGCAGGCCGTTGAAATCATCCCGCCAGAGTGGGCTGGCTTCAGGGTCCCGGCGGTCTGTCTCTGCCAGGTACATGTCATAACCACTCAGCAGCGTATCGCGCGTGATAACGTAGTCCTGCCCATTATGGGTGTAGCTTGCAAAGCTGGCTGTGGCGTCGAGCATAGGGTAGATAAGGATAAGCTGGGCCGGATTCCACTGTGTTTTAGCCTTGAGCCGCAGCGCGGTGACCAGCGCCAGATGGCCGCCTGCACTGTCACCACAAAGCGTAATCCGGTTTTTATCCACACCGACTTTTTCTGCATGTTGCCAGACAAGCTCCGCCGCTCTCTCTGCATCATCATGCGCAGCGGGGAAGGTATGCTCCGGTGCCAGCCTGTACTGAACCGCAACCACCCGACACTGACCGTAATACGCCAGCTGGCGGAGCTGATTGTCATGGGTTGCAAACCCACCGCTGACAAAACAACCGCCATGGTAGTAGAGGGCACAAGGTAACGTTTCAGAGACATTGAGAGGTGAAAATACCCGAAAGGTAAGGCCATCAATGACAAGCGTTTCAACCTGCACGCGGGTTTCGGTTTCGCCGGCAAGTACAGTGCTGGCTACATATCCGGCTCTCCGGTCATCAATACTCTGCTTACGCGCGCCAGGTCGGCCTGCAGCGATAAAATCCTGCACAAGCCTATCAATACCCTTTTCCAGTGCCATGGTGATGTCCTTTTGCTGTATGTATGCACAGTCTTATAACCTGTATGAAGGCAGATGAAAACAATCAAATTAAGTAGAACCAGAGATTTGGAAAAAGGCTCGCAGAAACCAACTTCACTCAATGAAATAAATGGATATGTTACTGAAAACTCAATAACGTACCTCACATAGGGGTACGTCATTGACGTACATTGGAGATGTGTTACTCTAAGCCAATGGCGTATAATTTATGCTATTCATTGAAACGGATATCTTCACAGAAGATGTCAAAACGTTACTGGATGACGACGAATACCATAAGCTTCAGGTGTTCCTGGCAACACAACCTGATTATGGCGATCTGATCCAGAATACCGGGGGGCTGCGAAAGATTCGTTGGCTTTCAGGAGGCAGGGGAAAGCGCGGTGGAGTAAGGGTTATTTATTTTCATCATACCCACGAGTTTGAAATCAGATTGCTGCTCATCTATCGCAAAGGGATCAAAGATGACCTGTCCGCGAGAGAAAAAGCCATTCTGAAAAAGATGATTGAGAGGTGGTAAATGGATAAGGCACTGTTTGAGCGATTAACACAAAGCATAGCTCAGATGGATGACATTGTCGGGGGGAAACGCGAGCCGTCGCGCACCTTTCAAATCGATGCGATGAAAATCAAAGAAATTCGTCAGGCGTCTGGGTTGTCCCAAAGTAAATTCGCGAACTTAATCTCAGTCAGCGTTGATACGTTGCGTAACTGGGAACAAGGACGACGTTCGCCTACCGGTCCCGCAAAGGCATTGTTGCGTGCAATTGCGAATGATCCACAGCACGTTATTTCGGCTTTATCAGATTAATTAGCCCGACAGCAAAGTAGCTTGTCGGGCTAATGAGGGAGATTACTCCCCTTCACCCGGGAACAGGAACGGGTTGATAGAGCTACGGGCAAAGCCCTCCTGCTCCATTTTGGCGTCCAGAATCAGCGAGGCGAGATCGTCGGCCACCGCTTCAACTTTCGGGTCTTTTTCCTGATACAGAATCTTCAGATACGTTCCGCAATCGCCGCAACTTTCGGCTTTTACCGCCGCGTCTTCATTTTCCAGTGACCAGTAGTTCAGATCGCGGGTCTGCTCGCAGTTGCTGCACTTCACGCGCACCACATGCCACTCGGTTTCACACAGGTTGCAATGCAGGTAGCGCAGCCCCTGGGTGGTGCCGATCTGTACCATGCTGGAGACTGGCATTGAGCCACACACCGGACAGAACTGGCGCGCTTCGCCGTATTCGGCGCGCGCTTTACCGGGGATCAGACTGGCCATTTGGGCCCAGTAGAGCGACAGCGCAGCCCAGATAAACGGAGCTTTATCGCTGCTGACCAGCGAGAAGTCAGAGGCAAACAGCGCGCTCGCCATCTCTTCCAGCTCCTGATCGGAGGCTTTTTCCAGGTTCTCAATGACCGCCAGCGCGGTGCCGCTCATCTCGGGCTTCAGCTCGGCAATCAGAGAATGCAGCAGCTTATGCCAGTGCTTGTCACGCGGCAGGACGTGAATATCCAGCGGCGGCTTGCCCTGCTCACTGGCTTCTTTGATGCGCGCAGTCAGATCCATTTGCAGCGGGTGGTCGTACAGCACCACTTCCTGCGCATGGGCAACCAGCGCGGCAAAACGCAGAAAATCGCCCAGCGGGTTGTTCTCTGCCAGCTCGCGCAGGCGCTCTGCACGGCGGTTGTAGAGGTTCTTGAGTCTGGGGAATAACAACGGCGGAATATATTCCGCCGTGCGTTTCTCGCTCGACCCCAGCTCATCTTGCGGGATTATGCGAATACTCATTCAGTTTTCTTTTCCGTTGTCTTTCGGACTTCACGGTACCAGCGCGGGTGATGTTTCTTTGCCCACGTTTTGGTTACCCATCCTTCCACCATCGCGGTAATGGTGCCTTTCACCCAGAGGGCGGCGTAAATATGCACCATGATAACCACAATTAACGCCACTGCGGCAAATGAATGCAGCATCAGCGCGAATCGGATCACCGGGATTGAGAAAGCAGGCGCAAAGTACGGACGCCAGATGATCACGCCGCTCACCAGCAACAGGACCAGGAAGATAATCGCCGCCCAGAATACGCACTTCTGGCCGAAGTTATAACGCCCGGTGTCACCCACTTCCTCGTTGACGACGATCTTACGAATATTCTTCGCCCAAAAGATATCATCCCGATTGATTAGGTTATGATGCCAGTAACGGAAAAACATGATGATAAACGAGGCAAACATCACCACACCCACGAACGGGTGAAGGATGCGCGCCAGCTGTGGCGTACCCAGTATCTGCATCAGCCAGTTGAAGGACGGGAAGAAGAACCCCAGCCCGCTTATCGCCGCCAGCATGAAGCAGAAGGCGGTGACCCAGTGGTTGATGCGTTCCGGCGCGGTGTAGCGCACGATGGTGTCACGTTTTTTCATTTGCGCACCTCGTCTTTCTCTTCATGCAGGTTATCGTCTTCCTCTTCCGCGCGGTTCGGACCAACACCGACGTAGTGGAAGATGCTCGCTGCGAAGGTGGCAGCAAAACCGACCGCTGCCAGCGGTTTCCAGATGCCTTTCCAGAACTTCACGGTGGCGCTGATTTCCGGGTTCTCCGGCAGGCCGTGATACAGATTCGGCTTGTCGGCATGGTGCAACACGTACATGACGTGCGTACCGCCCACACCGGCCGGATCGTACAGGCCAGCGTTATCGTAACCACGGGTTTTCAGTTCACCCACGCGTTCGGCCGCCAGCGTTTTCATATCCTCTTTGGAGCCAAAGTGGATGGCGCCGGTTGGACAGGTTTTCACGCAGGCTGGCTCCTGGCCAACGTTCACGCGGTCAACGCACAGCGTACATTTGTAGACGCGGTTGTCTTCCGGGTTCAGTCGCGGCACGTCAAACGGGCAGCCCGCGATGCAGTAGCCGCAGCCGATGCACTGCTCGGACTGGAAGTCGACAATGCCGTTGGCATACTGAATGATAGCCCCTTCTGACGGACACGCCTTCAGGCAGCCCGGATCCGCACAGTGCATACAGCCATCTTTGCGGATAAGCCATTCCAGTTTGTCGTTCTGCTCCACTTCAGAGAAACGCATTACCGTCCAGGACTTGGCGGTCAGGTCGGCCGGGTTGTCGTACACCCCGACGTTGTGACCCACTTCGTCACGGAGGTCGTTCCACTCTGAACAGGCCACCTGACAGGCTTTACAGCCGATACAGGTGGTAACGTCGATAAGCTTCGCCACTTCCTGCTGGTGGTCCCGCGCCTGAGGCGCGGGCGTGAAACCGTTAGTCGCGGAACGACGAATAATGTCCTGAGATTGATAAGCCATAAGTCGTCTCCGTTACACCTTTTCCACGTTCACGAGGAAGGCCTTAAACTCCGGCGTCTGCGTGTTCGCATCACCGACGAATGGCGTCAGGGTGTTCGCAATGAACCCTTTCTTCGCCACGCCCTCATAACCCCAGTGAATCGGAATACCGATGGTATCCACCTGCTGACCGTGAACCTTCAGCGTGCGAATACGCTTGGTCACTACCGCCTTGGCCTTGATATAGCCACGGTTGGAGGAGACCTTCACGGTATCGCCATGGGCAATGCCGAGCTTGTTCGCCAGCTTCTCGCCGATCTCCACAAACTGTTCCGGCTGCGCGATGGCGTTAAGCAGCGCGTGCTTGGTCCAGTAGTGGAAGTGCTCGGTCAGACGGTAAGTGGTGCCCACATACGGGAACTTGTCTTTTTTACCCAGCGCTTCAAAGTCGCCCTTAAAGATACGGGCAGCCGGGTTAGAGACCACGTTCGGGTGCAGCGGGTTAGTACCCAGCGGCGTTTCAAACGGCTCGTAGTGTTCCGGGAACGGCCCTTCCGCCATTTTATCGATGGCAAACAGGCGTCCCATCCCTTCAGGCTGCATGATAAACGGCCCGACATCGCTGCCTGGTGCGGCAGTGCTGTAGTCCGGAATATCCACGCCGCCCCATTTCGCGCCGTCCCATTTCAGAAGCTGACGCTTCGGATCCCACGGGTTGCCCTGCGGGTCAGCGGAGGCACGGTTATAGAGAATGCGGCGGTTCAGCGGCCATGCCCAAGCCCAGCCCAGCGTATTGCCAAGGCCCGATGGGTCAGCGTTATCGCGGTTGGCCATCTGGTTGCCTTTCGGCGTCCAGCTACCGGTAAAGATCCAGCAACCGCTTGAGGTGGTGCCGTCATCACGCAGGTGCGCGAAGGTGCTGAGCTGATCGCCTTTTTTCGCCAGCACGGTACCGGTGGCCGGGTCGATAACGTCCGCCAGCGCCTTACCGTTGCTCTCCATCGCCACTTCTTCCGGGGATGGATTCTCCGGCGTCGAGTAGTTCCAGGTCATGTTCAGAACCGGTTCCGGGTTCGCGCCGCCTTCTGCCGCGTACATCTTACGCAGGCGTAAGAAGATACCGGCCAGGATCTCGCCGTCGTTCATGGCGATGCCCGGGGCGTCCGCACCTTTCCAGTGCCACTGCAACCAGCGGCCAGAGTTGACGATAGAACCGTTCTCTTCCGCGAAGCAGGTTGATGGCAGACGGAATACTTCGGTCTGAATTTTTGACGGATCGACGTCGTTCGATTCACCGTGGTTCTGCCAGAAGGTCGAGGTCTCGGTGTTGAGCGGGTCGATGGTAATCAGGAACTTCAGTTTCGACAGCGACTCGACAACCTTGTTCTTGTTCGGGAACGAGGCGACCGGGTTAAAGCCCTGGCAAATGTAGCCGTTGACCTGACCCTGGTGCATCATCTCGAAGTACTGCAGCACGTCGTAACCTTTGTCCCACTTCGGCAGCCAGTCAAAGCCCCAGCTATTTTCCGCCGTCGCTTTGTCGCCGTAGAAGGCTTTCATCAGCGAGACGAAGAACTTCGGATAGTTGCCCCAGTAGTTCACCTGGCCTTCAAGCAGCGGTTTTGGCGTGCTGGCTGTCAGGTAGGTTTGTAGGTCCGGTTGTTTCTCGCTTGGCAGGTTCATATAACCTGTCAGGCTTTGTGACAGCAGGCCGAGGTCGGTCAGACCCTGAATGTTGGAGTGACCGCGCAGGGCGTTCACGCCGCCGCCTGCCATCCCCATGTTGCCGAGCAGCAGCTGAACCATCGCCATGGTACGGATGTTCTGCGCACCAATGGAGTGTTGCGTCCAGCCGAGGGCATACAGGAACGACGCGGTTTTGTCTTTCGCACTGGTTTCGGCGATAAGCTCGCAGACCTTCAGGAAGTCAGCCTTTGGCGTACCACATATGTTCTCAACAACATCCGGCGTATAGCGGGAAACGTGCTCTTTCAGCAGGTTCCACACGCAGCGCGGGTGTTGCAGGGTGGTGTCGCGCTTCGCAAAGCCGTTCTCGTCCAGCTCGTAGTTCCAGCTGGTTTTGTCGTACTTGCGTTTTTCGGCATCGTAACCGCTGAACAGGCCATCTTCGAAGTGGTAATCCTCACGCACGATCAGGCTGGCGTTGGTATAGGCTTCGGTGTATTCGCGGTTGTATTTTTCGTTAGTCATCAGGTACAGCAATACGCCTGACAGGAAAGTGATGTCAGTACCTGAACGAATAGGGGTGTAGAAATCCGCCACTGACGCTGTACGCGTAAAGCGGGGATCGATCACAATCAGTTTCGCACCGTTGTGGATTTTGGCTTCCATCGCCCAGCGGAACCCGACAGGGTGCGCTTCAGCGGCGTTACCGCCCATCACCACAATGAGGTTGGCGTTCTTGATGTCGACCCAGTGGTTGGTCATCGCACCGCGACCAAATGTTGGAGCAAGACTTGCTACCGTTGGTCCGTGTCAGACACGCGCCTGGTTGTCGACCGCGAGCATACCGAGTGCGCGCGTGAATTTCTGGGTTAAATAACCGGTTTCGTTACTGGAAGCCGATGCACACAGCATCCCGGTGGAGAGCCAGCGGTTGACCGTCACGCCGTCGGCGTTCTTCGCAATAAAGTTGGCATCGCGGTCTTCTTTAATCAGTTTAGCGATGCGGTCAAATGCTTCTTCCCAGCTGATTTGCTGCCATTTATCAGAGCCAGGCGCGCGATATTCCGGGAATTTCAGACGGCTTTCGGAGTGGATAAAGTCCACCAGACCGGCCCCTTTCGGGCACAACGCGCCGCGGTTGACCGGGTGGTCCGGGTCGCCTTCGATGTGGAAGATAGACGCTTTGGCGTTTTTAGCACCGTCGCCGAGGCTATACATTAACAGCCCGCAACCGACAGAGCAGTACGTACAGGTATTACGGGTTTCACGGGTGCGCAGCAGTTTATACTGCCGCGTTTCCGCCAGCGCTACGCCAGGCGCAAAGCCCAGTGCCGCTGCCGTGGTGCCTGCCATACCGCCAGCGCAGATCTTAAAGAACTGCCTTCTGCTGACCTGCATGGGTCACTCCTTGTTTCGACATTGCTTACATATGTAGTTTTGACTTCGCGGTTGAATAATGACCGCAAAGGAGAAAAATTTGCGTTAATCCCTCATTTCTCCGGGGGATATCACCAGAATACCACAATGTCGGTACGCCTGTTCCAATGGCGTTAATACAAAGTGAACGTATTATCACCGTGTTGATTATAAAGTGTGATATCAATCACATTATTAACCCCGCATGTTACAGGGGTGTAGCATGGCGCCGGTTGCACCTCTCCAGAATGAGTAGGTAAACTTGAGGCGGTTGGGTGCTGAAAAGTTGATCCATACTATGCGTAAGGCCTGTGGTTTATGCTGCAATAGCAGGCTCACCTCCGTGGTTGTTCAGGAAAACCGTTGTGTCTAAACAAAACCGTGCTACCCACTCGTCACCGCTGCCAGCAGGCATTGTGGAGCTGTCGGTACATCGACCCCCTCACATTACCCACGCCACGCCCGATTTTCTGGCGGAAGAAGTTCCCGTCGCCCTGGTGTACAACGGCATCTCGCACGTTGTGATGATGGCGTCGCCAAAAGATCTTGAACTGTTCGCCATCGGGTTTTCGCTCTCGGAAGGCATCATTGCGCATCCGCAGGACATTTACGGCATGGATGTGGTTCAGGCCTGCAACGGTCTGGAAGTGCAGATCGAACTCTCCAGCCGTCGCTTTATGGGGCTGAAGGAGCGTCGTCGTGCGTTGGCCGGGCGAACAGGGTGCGGCGTCTGTGGCGTTGAGCAACTGAACGATATCGGCAAACCGGTCGCGCCGTTGCCCTTTACGCAGACCTTCAATCTGGCCAACCTCGACCACGCGCTTGCCCACCTCAACGACGTGCAGCCCATCGGCCAGTTGAGCGGCTGTACGCATGCGGCGGCATGGGTTCTGCCATCAGGCGACATCGCCGGGGGGCATGAAGACGTGGGACGTCATGTGGCACTGGATAAACTGATGGGGCGTCGGGCGCGGGAGAGCGATCTCTGGCAGCACGGCGCAGCGCTGGTTTCCAGCCGCGCCAGCTACGAGATGGTGCAAAAGTCTGCGATGTGCGGCGTCGAAATCCTGTTTGCGGTCTCGGCGGCGACGACGCTGGCGGTAGAGGTGGCAGAGCGTTGTAACCTGACGCTGGTCGGCTTCTGCAAACAGGGAAGGGCTACCGTTTACACGCATCCTCAGCGTTTAATTGTTGATCAGTAATTTTGAATGATATTAGCAAATCCTTCCGCTTTTAGTTGTCGGTCATGAGGTCTAGTATTTATCTCATCAAGGCACGGTGCCTTACCAAAACAACTTAACGAAAGGGTTTATATCATGAAAAGCATCAAAACTTTTGTCGCTGTAATCGCTCTGGCTGCTTCATTCGGTTCTTTCGCTGCACAGACTGTCACCGCTTCCGCCTCCACGCTGGATGGCGCAGAAGCGAAAATCGCCGCTCAGGCTCAGGAAGCGGGCGCGTCCTCTTACAAAATTACTCAGGCATTCTCTGGTAACCGCGTACATATGACCGCTGAACTGAATAAATAAGTTGTGTTGCCACTGTCCCTTGCTCTTCGGAGCGGGGACAGGTGTAAAAAAACTCATCCTGCTTCTCGCTTGCAAAGGCGATATTTCCTCTCCCTTCTCAATCGTTATTCCTGTTTAGCGCTTATCGTTAAATAACCCTCTTAAATAATTTGTCTGATAAGACTGTCGATAACATCATTCTCTTCAATGCTTTTAAGCCGCTGGCGCTATTTACATTCATATTCCAAATAATTGATCTTAATAGTTAAGGAATTCCTCAGGTCTAAATCCTAAAGATGGGTCAGACAATTGATAGCGGTTATTGATGCTGGTATTTTCCGGCAATTAATATTGCTTATCGATACCCTCGGCCAAATGTTGGCATTTGGCTTTCTTTTGTATTTCACCTTAATAAGGAAATTGAATGAACGCATTGATCAAAAAAGGAATGCTGGTTACAGCGTTAGCCATGTCGGTTAATACAGCTATGGCTGCACAAAGCATTGATATTAAAGTAACAGGTAAAATCCTTCCATCCTCATGCACTCCAGCCTTCCCAAGCGGTGGCGGTGTGGCTGACTTTGGTACCATGAAGGTTGCCTCACTCAACTCGACCAGCATGACCCCGCTGACGGAAATGAAAGAAATTCCTGTTGCCATTACCTGTGAAGAAGCCACGCGTGTTGCTGTGAAGTTTACCGATTCGCGTGATGACTCTTCACCCACTGAAAACGTCGTAATGGGTAATGGCTTTACCGGTTCGCCATCTACTGTGTTTGGTCTGGGAATGTATAACGATAAAAAAATTG
This sequence comes from Enterobacter sp. 50793107, assembly GCF_001463365.1. Classification (NCBI taxonomy): domain Bacteria; kingdom Pseudomonadati; phylum Pseudomonadota; class Gammaproteobacteria; order Enterobacterales; family Enterobacteriaceae; genus Enterobacter; species Enterobacter sp. 50793107. The sequence goes on from NZ_LNII01000083.1 coordinate 22,597, forward strand.
GTGCCTATGCATTAGCGTTATTCCGTACTCAAGGTGCAAACACTAACAGTAATGGGGACCCGCTTTATCCATTGGCGAGTATAGATGGTGGAAAAGGCTGGGTTGTTAGAGGCGCCGACTATATGCAAATTTACAGTGACAATTCTGAAATTTATGCCTTTGCTTCAGATAAAACGAGTGGCGCGCCTTCTGCAGAAAGCAAGATCAACTTTAAGGTTGCTGTGAGCGCCACAATCAACCCAACCAACGATTTAAACGTCACGGATGAAGTGACGCTGGACGGTTTAACCAACGTTGAGCTGGTTTACCTCTGATTATCACAGTGCTGATAATTCACTGCTCCTCTGATTAGGGGAGCAGTTTCCATCAATATTAACGGACTAATATTATGATTCTCTCTAAAAAAACGTTGCTCTGCGTTTGCCTGCTTTCGTCGTTGCAGACATTTGCCGCCGGTATGGTGCCAGATACTTCCCTGCTGTTGATTAACGAAGACGAGCGGGGAGCGAGCATGGATGTGAAAAATAGCGACGATACCGCCCAGCTTCTTTATACCCGTGTTGTCGATTTACCGGACGATCCCACACCTGGTGTTATTGTCACTCAACCGGTGGTACGTGTAAATGCCGGTAAAACGCAGCGTGTCCGCTTTGTCTTAAAAGACAGCGCGGAAAAATTAAAAACAGAACACTTAAAGCGCGTCATTTTTTCCACTATTCCGCAACGAGAGCAGAATAAAGTGAAAATGGTGTTCAGCCAGAATCTCCCGGTCATTATTCACCCGGCGGGTCTCGACGTGAATATGGAACCGTGGAAAGATCTGCGCTGGCAGATTAAAAACGGCAACCTGACGGTGGTAAACGATACACCTTATGTGGTGCGTATGGAGCAAAACGCCACGTTATTACCGTCACGAGTTAAGGTCAAATTCGATAAAAGCTATATTCTTCCCGGCCAGACGATGATAGCGACGTCAGAAAACAAAATATCCGGGCAGAATAACAAAGTAGAAATGTACCCTGCTACCCGCTTTGGCTATAAAGCCAGTTCTTACGTTGCTGAATTAAAATAATAATACCCGACGGAGTGGCCATGAAAATTTCCCCCTGTAAAACAGGCGTGCTGGCATTTTGCCTGAGCGCGGTGGCATTCGGAATTCGTGCAGAAATTCTGCCAACGGCAGCGCCCAGTATGGAGCTGGCAAGAGCGTTTTTCGATACCCAGGCGTTAAAAGAGAATGGCCTCGATCCGGCTATTGCTGACTATTATGCCGTCGCCCCGCGATTTATGCCGGGTTACCATAATGTCACCGTGCTTATTAACGGCAAAAAGCGCGGCATTATGCCCGTGAAATTTAATGATGAAGGTCTTCCGTGTATTGATGGGGAATTTCTGGACGCCGCCGGGTTATATAAAAAGCTCAAGCGTGAAACGTGCCCTTCAATTCACCAGTACTGGAAAAACGCAACGGTCGTCACTTCTCCAGACGTAGACGAAATTTCACTGGTTGTTCCGCCGGAGGCCATTAACCCGGAAAGTGGCCGCCAGGTGGCTGACGTGCGTGGCGGACGCGCGGCTATGCTGAACTACTCCATGTTTGGCACCCATTACGACTTTGATGATGATAAGTCCGATCGCTTTCAGGCTTCGTTTGAATTTGGCTTTAACGCAGGCGACTGGATTGTGCGCAGTTCGCAGTTTATCAGCGACGGCAGCGGCATGTCGTTCGAGAGCGACTCGCTCTACACCTATGCACAGCGCACCTTTACCGACTACGGCGTGATGGTGCAGGGGGGGCAAATTAACATCGCCAACAGCCGCTTCAGTATCCCCGGCATCTATGGCGTACAGATGATGCCGGATAACGCTCTCCTGCCGGGCTACAGCAGCGGTATTGAGGTGAGTGGTATTGCCCGCAACGCCCAGGCGCGCGTGGACATTCGCCAGGGTGGACAGCTGATCTTCTCCACGCTGGTACCTGCCGGGCCGTTCACCTTAAGCGATGTGCCGGTTGCCAACCTGAACACGGATTTAAAGGTCACGGTGACGGAAACCGACGGCAGCGAAAGCCATTTTACGGTTTCCGCCAGCACCTTCCGTAGCAACCACGTGGGCCGCGCGCCGGGGTTTTCACTGGCCGTCGGGCGTGCAGAGGACATGGAGACAAACTTTACGCAGCCGTGGATTGTCGCCGCATCAAACGGCTGGTCCATTAACAACCGGATGAACTTTCTCGCCGGCATGGTGATGGCAGATAACCACTATTACGGTTTCTCCGCCAACATTGACACCGTGCCGATGCAGCATATGTATGCCTCGCTGGGTTTTCTCGGCTCCATTGATAACCTCTCGCAAACCGACGGTAACAAAACCACGCTGGATCTCGGCTACGCCTTACCGTGGGGGCTCGGCCTGTCCCTTGGCGGGAGCTACGGTACGCCGAAGTATCGTGAAATGCAGGAGTTATACAGCGATGACGATGACTACTCGACCACAAAATACGACACCAACGTTGGCGTGAGCTGGTCGAACCCGACGCTGGGCCGTTTCTCTCTGAGCTATTACAACAACCAGACATGGAACAGCGAATACGACAGCCGCCGCATCATTTCGTCATGGTCGCGGTCGTTCCGCTATTTTAACGTCAGCGTAAACTGGGAATCAGACATCAGCCACGGTGATAAGTACACCAGCGACAGCGATATGTTTTATGTGAACGTCTCTGTGCCGCTGGGCCGCACCGGCGTGTCCACCAACAGCTGGTACCGTGAAAACGAGGGCAAAGCCTCTTACGGGACCCGCGCCATGGGGTCATTTAACGATGAAAACACCTACACGGTGGGCGTCTCTCAGGATCACGATGACAGCGTAACCAACTGGGATGGTTCGCTGAACAGTAACCTGCACTACACCACGCTCGCGTTGGGGATTGGCGGTGACAATGAAAGTAACCGTAACTCCTCGATCGCACTGAGCGGCGGCATTGTCGCGCACGGTGATGGCGTTACCTTCTCACCTTATCCGGTAACAGATACCTATGCGGTAGTGGCGCTGGACAAGCCCGTTGCCGGGGTGGCGATAGGTACCCCGCGCGGTAACGTCTGGACGGACAAATGGGGCAGAGCGGTTGTGCCCGCCCTGACACCGTTCAGCGAAAGTACGGTTGAAATAGATACCCAAAGCCTGCCGGGCAATGTTGACGTCAGCAACGGTCATGCGTCGCTGAAGGCCTCCCACGGAGCATTTGCTCACTGGAAGTTCACCACGCTGAGCCAGCGCCGCGTGCTGCTGAACATTACGCGCGCGGACGGCACGCCGTTACCGAAAGGCGTTTCTGTCGTGAACGGGAAAGGGGAGTACATCACCTCTGCACCGGAAGACGGCATCATTTTCCTGAATGATATTTCCGCCAGCCAGACGCTGTATGCGAAGCAGGATGCTGGCCGTTGCACGCTGAGTTTCACTTTGCCGGAAGCGGACCCCACTCAATTCTACGAGGAGATAAACGGAAAATGTCTCTGATTATTCATCGCACGTGTTTACTGCTGCTGGCCTGCGTCGCCCTCAGCCATGCTCCCTTCGTCCTGGCAGAAGAAGAGTGTCAGGTGGTTTCGTCTGTAAAGAGTATCAATAATGGTCTGCTACGTCGGGAGGCGATGCGCGAGGTCAGCACGGATATTGCCGGAAAAACGTACCGGGGTTATGCCTCGTCAGAACGTGAGATCCAGGTGTCGGTGATCTGCCCGGACGCGCGCAAGATCCGCCTGCAGGTGGACGGCCCGGCCCGTGGAAATAAAGCGTATCGCTTTAGCGACAACGGTGTGCTGAAAATCACGGCGAAAGAGGCCCGCATGGATAATGGTGCCGTGCAGCTGGCGGCCGTGCCGCGCGGCGCGGCGCAGGTCACCGCGGGTGCAGCGGAGGTTACGCTGCCACCGGATACGTCGCTTGTGGCGGTGAACGGCAGCGAGGTGGCGGGCAAACAGCTGGTTGTTACGCTCTCGGTGGTCACTTATCTCAACGATAACGCGTTCAGGACCGGCAACACGGCGGAACTCGAAGAAATGCTGACGGTGAATTACGTTACCCTCGCGGCGCAGTAAACGCCGCCTTGCCCGACGGACGCGTGCTGTCGGGCTTTTTTATGCCATGCCCGCCAGACGCAGCAGCGCCGTAACGACCGCCGCCGCCACGATCACCACAATTAACGGCATTTTTCGCCAGGCCAGAAACACCGCAAACGCCACGCCCAGCACCCGCGCCATTCCGGCGAAATGTTCCCCTTCATAGAAGGTGGTCGCCAGCGCCACGGAAAACAGCAACACCGTTGCCGCATCCGACAGCAGTGCCTGAGATCGCTCGGACAGCGCCAGTCGGCTACCCAGTTTCGCCCCGCCAAGACGCATCAGATAGGTCCCTGCTGACAGAATGGCGATACCGAGGATAAAGAGGGTCATGTTTTCCATTATTTTTTCCTCGCGGCGAGACCGAGTAAAGAGAGCAGTACCGGTAAGCCCACCGGAGCGAACGGTACGGCGGCCAGCGACAGGGCGGCGCCGCTGCAAGCGCGGATGAACGTGGTGCGGTTTTTAAACGCCGGAACCACTAAGGCCAGCAAAATGGCCGGAAATACCGCGTCCAGCCCGATGGTTTCCGGGGCCGGCAACAGTTTTCCGACCATGGCACCCAGCAGGGTACCCAGCGGCCAGAGAATGGCAACGCCCAGGCCGCACAGCCAGTAGGCCGTTTTGCGCTGCTCCGGGGTTTTTTGCGACAGCCCAAACACCACGCTTTCGTCGTTCATGATGTGGCAGCCCAAAAAACTTAAACCGCGTTTACCCACCAGCTCGCGCACCGTAACGCCAAACGGCACATGGCGGGCGTTCACCAGCAGCCCGGCCGCGGCCGCCGCCAGTGGGTTACCCCCGCTCGCCACGATACCGATAAACATAAACTCCGAGGCCCCCGCCAGCACGGTAATAGACAGTACAAACGGTACCCACAGCGGGAAACCGTAGGCCATCGCCAGCGAGCCGTATGACATCCCCACCACGCCAACGGCGAGGCAAACGAGGATAATTGCTTTGATGGTGTCGCCTTTCAGGCAAGAGAGAGAACGTTTCATACAATTTTAGCCATATCGAACGTGTATCCATTATAATGAACGGATCAGATTCGGTTTACAAGATGAACGAATCGTTCGATTTATAGAACAAGAGGCCGTTTATGACGCAGCCAATCAGCGTGATCGCCAAAAGTCTGGTGCGAGAACGCCTGCGAACCGGACTTTCACTGGCGGAAATTGCCCGCCGTGCCGGTATCGCCAAATCCACACTTTCGCAGCTGGAGTCCGGCAATGGCAATCCCAGCCTTGAGACGCTGTGGTCGCTATGTGTGGCGCTGGATATTCCCTTTGCACGGTTGCTGGAGCCGCAGCAGCCGACCACGCAGGTGATCCGCCGCGGTGAAGGCACAAAAGTGGTCGCCGGGCAGGCCAATTACGAAGCCATTCTGCTGGCGGCATGCCCCCCGGGCGCACGGCGCGATGTCTACCTGCTCATCACCCAGCCAGGTGCCGATCGTATTTCCCAGCCCCATTCACCGGGGTCGGTTGAACATATTATTGTGACCCAGGGCCGGGCACTGGTCGGTCTGCTTGATGCCGCGGAGGTGCTGGAGGCAGGGGATTACATTTGCTATCCCGCCGACGAACCGCATATCTTCAAGGCCCTGGAGCCAGACACCTACGCGCTACTGGTGGCGGAACAAAATTAACCAGGAAACGGAAACGCATGTCGCTTAAAGCTATCGCCAAAGAACTGGGGCTTTCGGTTACCACCGTCAGTCGTGCCCTCAACGGATATGACGACGTCTCCAGCGAGACGCGCGCCCGCGTGGAAGCGGAAGCCCAGCGACGCGGCTATCGGCCCAATACCTTTGCCCGTCGTCTGAAGATGGGCAAGATCGACGCGGTGGGGCTGGTTTTTCCGGTACATCCTGTTCCGCTCAATAACAGCGTATTTATGGACATGGTCGGCGAAATTAGCCACGAACTGGCGCGACATGAAATCGATCTCCTGCTGATTGCCGATGACGATCTGGCCGATAAACACAGCTATATGCGCATGGTGCAAAGCCGTCGCGTGGATGCGCTGATTGTGGCGCACACGCTGGATCACGATCCGCGCCTTGAGCAGCTTCAGGCTGCCGGATTCCCCTTTCTGGCTCTCGGACGCAGTCAGCTGCCGCAGCCCTACGCGTGGTTTGATTTTGACAACTACGCCGGTACGTATCAGGCCACCCGCTGGCTGATCGAAAAAGGCCATCAGCGCATTGCTTTGCTCGGCGAAAGTAACAACCAGGCGTTCATCACCCAGCGTCGCCAGGGGTATCTGGATGCGCTGCGTGAAGCCGGGCTGTCCAGCGAGTGGCTGCGCGCCATGCCGCCTTCCCGCCGGGTCGGCTACGCCACAACAAAAGAGCTGCTCTCTCTGCCGCAACCCCCCACGGCCATCATCACCGACTGCAACACCCACGGCGACGGCGCGGCAATGGCGCTGGCACAGCTTGGCCGTCTAACCGGCGAGAATGCCGTATCGCTGGTGGTCTACGACGGTTTGCCCCAGGACAGCATCGTCGATATCGACGTGGCGGCGGTGATCCAGTCTACCCGTCAGGGCGTCGGGAAGCAGATTGCCGATATGGTGCGCCAGCTGATTAACGGCGACGACATCGACACTCTTCAGGTGCTCTGGCAGCCGGAATTCTCCCCAGGCCAGACGGCGTAAACAACGCAAAATTCCAAACCCGATCACAGATCCGAAACGTTTTGGTTTGTATCCGAAACGTTTCGGATCAACACTCAGGACATCCCGATGACTGGAGATGTCTGATGCAAGATTCCGTTTTTCGACTCGTAAGCAACACGGTGGACGTGGTGATAAAAACGCACCCGTTTGCCGAAATTCTCTACTGGGGGCCGCACCTTCAGCACTTTTCGCCGCAGGATGCCGCTACGCTCGAACGCCCGGTGGCTAACGGCAGGCTCGACGTGGATTCCCCGGTTACGCTGATGGCTGAACCTGGACACGGCCTGTTTGGTTCACCCGGCATTGAGGGGCACCGGCAGGGGCTGGATGGTTCCCCGGTTTTCAGCACCACCGACGTGCAGCAGCAGGGACAAACCCTGACGATAACGGCAGAAGATGAACACGCGGGCCTGCGCCTGACCAGCGTGCTGGCGCTGGACGCCAGCGGCGTGCTGGTCGTGCGGCACGGCGTAACCAACCTGAAATCGCAGGCGTGGCAGGTGGACCGTTTTGCCGTCACGCTGCCCGTGGCGGAGCGCGCCCGGGAGGTGATGGCGTTTCATGGCCGCTGGATCCGTGAATTCCAGCCGCACCGCGTCATGCTGGAGCATGACAGCTTTTTGATTGAGAACCGCCGGGGTAGAACGTCTCACGAACACTTCCCGGCGCTCATTTCAGGCACGCCGTCGTTCAGCGAAATGCACGGCGACGTCTGGGGTGTGCATCTGGGCTGGAGCGGCAACCATCGCCTTCGCGCTCAAGCCAAAACCGATGGCCGTCGCTATCTGCAAGCGGAAGCGCTCTACCTGCCAGGAGAGATGGCGCTGGAAGAGGGACAAACGCTCTGGACGCCACGCCTTTATGCGAGCTACTCCGCGCACGGGCTGAACGGCATGAGCCAGCAGTTTCACCGCTACCTGCGCGACAACATCATCCGTTTCCCGGAAAACAAACCGCGTCCGGTCCATCTCAACACCTGGGAGGGGATCTACTTCAACCATGATCCGAACTACATCATGCGTATGGCTGACGAGGCGGCCGCGCTGGGTGTGGAACGCTTTATCATCGACGACGGCTGGTTTAAAGGGCGCAACGACGACCATGCTGCGCTGGGCGACTGGTATCTGGATGAAAAAAAATACCCGAACGGCCTGCGGCCAGTGATCGACCATGTCAAAAACCTCGGCATGGAGTTCGGCATCTGGATTGAACCGGAGATGATCAACCCGGATTCCGATCTCTACCGCGAGCATCCTGACTGGGTTCTGGCGCTGCCGGGATACGCGCAGGCGACCGGACGACACCAGCTGGTGCTCAACCTGAACATTCCGCAAGCGTTTGATTACCTGGTGGAGCGCATGAGCTGGCTGCTGGGTGAGCATGCGGTTGATTATGTGAAATGGGATATGAACCGCGAGCTGGTGCAGCCTGGCCATAACGGCAGAGCGGCCGCCGACGCGCAGACCCGCCAGTTTTATCGACTTTTAGATGTGTTGGGCGAGCGTTTCCCGCATATTGAATTTGAATCCTGCTCCTCCGGTGGCGGACGAATCGATTACGAGGTGCTGACTCGCAGCCATCGCTTCTGGGCGTCCGACAACAACGACGCGCTGGAGCGCAACGCTATTCAGCGCGGCATGAGCTACTTCTTCCCGCCGGAGGTGATGGGCGCGCATATCGGTCATCATAAATGCCACGCGACGTTCCGCCAGCACAGCATTGCCTTCCGCGGCCTGACGGCGCTGTTTGGCCATATGGGGCTGGAGCTGGATCCGCTCACCGTCGATGAGAAAGAGCGCGAAGGTTATCGCCATTACGCTGCGCTGCATAAGCAGTGGCGCGAGGTGATCCACCATGGCACCCAGTGGCGCGTAGATATGCCGGACGTCACCACGCTGGCACAGGGGATCGTGAGCGAAGACAAGTCGCAGGGACTGTTTATCGTCAGCCAGCTCGCGATGCCGGATTATACCCTGATGATGCCGCTGCGCATGCCGGGGCTGGAGGCCAGCGCGCAGTACCGTATCTCGCTGCTCGATCACCCGAATATTCAGATTACGGGAGAGGGCGGGCACACCATGCGCAAGCTGCCGGCATGGATGGAGACACCGCAAACGGTGAACGGTGAGTGGCTGATGCAGGCGGGTATTGCGCTGCCGATTCTCGATCCGGAAACCGCCATTCTGATTGGTGTGGAACGCGTGTAAGGGTGACGGGCCGGGAAACTGGCCCTCCGTTGAGGATAAAAATAATGAACACAACAACCTGTACCCACAAAGACAACCCTAACTTCTGGATCTTCGGGCTGTTCTTCTTTCTCTACTTCTTCATCATGGCCACCTGCTTTCCGTTCCTGCCTATCTGGCTGTCGGACATCATCGGCCTGAACAAAACCCATACCGGCATTGTTTTCTCCTGCATTTCGCTGTCGGCTATCGCCTTCCAGCCGGTGCTGGGGGTGATTTCGGACAAGCTGGGGCTGAAAAAGCATCTGCTGTGGATTATCTCTGTACTGCTCTTTCTGTTCGCGCCCTTCTTCCTGTACGTCTTCGCGCCGCTGCTGAAAACCAACATCTGGCTGGGTGCGCTGAGCGGTGGGCTGTATATCGGCTTTGTTTTCTCGGCCGGGTCCGGGGCGATTGAGGCCTATATCGAACGCGTGAGCCGCAAAAGCGCTTTTGAATACGGTAAGGCGCGCATGTTCGGCTGCCTCGGCTGGGGGCTGTGCGCCTCAACGGGGGGCATCCTGTTTGGTATCGATCCGTCGTACGTTTTCTGGATGGGTTCGGCGGCGGCGCTGTTGCTGATGCTGCTGCTGGTGGTCGCAAAGCCGAAGCCCAATCAGACAGCACAGGTGATGAATGCCCTGGGGGCCAACCAGCCGCAGATCACCGCGAAAACGGTCTTTAACCTGTTCCGCCAGCGCAGAATGTGGATGTTTATTCTGTACGTGATTGGCGTGGCCTGCGTCTATGACGTTTTTGATCAGCAGTTCGCCACCTTCTTCAAAACCTTCTTCGCCACGCCGCAGGAGGGCACTCGCGCCTTTGGTTTCGCGACGACGGCGGGGGAGATCTGTAACGCCATCATCATGTTCTGCTCGCCGTGGATCATTAACCGTATTGGGGCGAAAAATACGCTGCTGATCGCCGGGTTGATTATGGCGACGCGCATCATCGGCTCGTCGTTTGCCACCACCGCCGTGGAGGTCATCGCCCTGAAAATGCTGCACGCGCTGGAAGTCCCGTTCCTGCTGGTGGGAGCCTTCAAGTACATCACCGGCGTGTTTGATACGCGACTCTCGGCCACTATCTATCTGATTGGCTTCCAGTTTGCCAAACAGTCAGCGGCCATTTTCCTCTCCGCCTTTGCCGGAAATATGTATGACCGGATCGGCTTCCAGGAGACGTATCTGATGCTGGGCTGCTTCGTGCTGGCAATTACGGTGGTGTCGGCGTTTACGCTGAGCAGCAGGCAGGAGATAGCCGCTGCCGCGGGCGCGGCAGCGTTAACCAGTCAGTCCAGATAAAACACCTCTTCCAGCCCGGTACTCACCGGGCTGTTGTCCGGGTTCGACGGCATTACATCACGCATGTGTTTCCACCAGCGCTGGCAGACGTCGGTATTCGCGACCGCGTTCCAGCGCTCCTCCGATTCAATCTCTACGGTGGCAAACAGCAGGTTACGTTCCCGGTCGAGATAAATGGCGTAGTGGTGCGCGCCGTGGTCCTTCAGCACCGCTTCCAGCTCGGGCCAGATGGGGTTGTGGCGACGCGCGTACTCCTCGTGCGCGTCCGGGTTTACCTGCATCACAAAGGCTTTGCGGATCATAATGCCTCCAGATACAGCTCGCGCACCTCGTCGCGACTGGCGGTGCGCGGGTTGCATGGCGCGCACGGGTCGGCGAGGGCTTTATCCAGCCAGCCTTCGATATCGGCTTTGGTGACACCAAGCTGGCTGAAGCCGGACGGAATGCCGACGCGGGCGCTCAGGTCGCGAATCGCCTGAATCGCTGACAGACTGGCCGCCTCGTCGCTCATGCCGCGCGTGTCGACGCCCATCGCCTGCGCCACGCGAGCAAACCGTGCTACGGCGTTCGGGCGGTTAAAGTTTTCGATGATCGGCAGCAGGATGGCGTTACACACGCCGTGCGGCAGATTGTGCGTCGCGCCCGGCTGGTGCGCCAGGGCATGCACGAGGCCGAGGCCAGCACTGTTAAACGCCATGCCCGCCAGATACTGACCAAACGCCATCTGCTCGCGTGCTTCCAGGTTATGACCGTCGTCGACCGCTTTGGGCAGCCAGAAGTTTATCAGGCGAATCGCCTCCAGCGCGTTGGCATCGGTCAGCGGGTGCGCGCCAACGGACACATAGGCTTCAATGGCGTGCGTTAACGCATCCATTCCCGTTGCGGCAGTGACGGACGCAGGAATATCCAGCATCACGCTGGCATCATCCACGGCAATATCCGGAATGATGTTCGGGTCGATGATCACCTCTTTCACCTGACGCGCGGAGTCAATAATTACCGCGTTGCTGGTCATCTCCGCCGCCGTGCCTGCGGTGGTGTTGATCGCCACCAGCGGCACACCCGGGTTTTTCACCTTGCCGACGCCGGAATAATCGGTGGACGGACCCGGATTGGCGGTGAGGATTTTAATCGCTTTGGCGGTATCAATCGGGCTGCCGCCGCCGAAGGCGATAAGATAATCACATTCCGCGTCCCGGTATGCTGCATAGCCTTTTTGCACCAGCGCCTCCGTCGGGTTGGGAAAGACTCCGTCAAACAGCTGATATGACATCTGGTGCGCATCCAGCGCGGTAAACAGACTGTCCAGCAGGCCCAGCTTCACCAGCTGGCCGTCGGTGACAATCAGCGCTTTGCCCCACCGTTTGTTCGCCACCAGCTTGACCATGTCGCCAATAGCGCCCGCGCCGTGCAGGCTGATTTTTGGAAGTGCCAACATAAAGCTCATGATAATTCTCCTTAACTATCGCCCGGACTGTCCGGTCAGCGAGGGTTTATGCATATATTTCCAGCGCTGAACGGAGCGGGGTTACGCCGAAGCGCTTGCCGAGCGCAATAAGTTCTTCGCGGGTAATGGTTTGCTTCATACCGCCCATGGAATAAACCTTTACCAGCACTTCAGCGGATTTCTCGGCGGTGTCGATCAGGCCGAAGGTTTCATCAAGCGTAGGGCCGCTGCCGAAGACGCCGTGGAACGGCCACAGCACCAGCGAATGTTTTTGCATATCTCTGGCGGTCGCCTGGCCGATTTCGTCGGTGCCCGGTACCATCCACGGCAGAATGCCGACCCCGTCCGGGAAGACCACCAGACACTCGGTGCTGCCTTCCCACAGCTTGCGGGTGATGAAATCCGGGTTGTTTTCCAGCACATAGGTCAGGGCGATCAGGTTGGTGGCGTGGCAGTGCATGATCACGCGGTCTTTGCCGTCAGTCGCCCTGATGCGCTCGCAGTGGGAGAGGAAGTGTGCCGGCAGTTCAGACGTGGGTACCGCCTCATCGGTCAGGCCCCACAGGATGTGGTAGCCCGCGCCGTCGCTGTCCACTTTCACCACGCCAAGGTTGGCCTCTGGATCGAGCTGGACGTTACGGAAGAACTTGCCGGAACCGGTGACGATAAACGGCGTATTGGCGAGCAGCGGCATGGGCTGGCTCAGGGCAATATAGCGCGGCTTCTGGTGGAAATCGGCGGTGTAGGGTTCGATATCTGCGTCGTCCAGGCGCAGCGTCAGGTTGCCGCCGTTACGCTCGTCCCAGCCCTTCAGCCAGGCATCAGAGGTGGCTTTGATCATGCCCTGGACGAACCAGGAGGTGGTGATGGTCTGCATAGTTTTCTTTTCCAGTTATCGCGGTGAGGTGAAATCCCTCACCCCAGCCCTCTCCCACAGGGAGAGGGGGTAAAAGTTCCCTCTCCCTGTGGGAGAGGGTTAGGGCGAGGGCAAAATTACCCGCGCTGACTTAACACGTCTTTCTCATACGCCCGCACGTTTTCCAGCCACTGGCTGCCTGCTGGTGTGTCGTTACGCTGGCAGTACATCTCCCACACGGCCTGCCACGGCAGGGATTTCTGCTCTTCCAGTAGCGCCAGGCGCGCGGTGTAGTCACCGTTTGCTTCCAGCTGTTTCAGCGCTGCGGTTGGCTCCAGCAGCGCGCGCAGCAGGGCTTTTTTCATATTGCGGGTGCCGATCACCCATGCCGCGATGCGGTTGATAGAGGCATCGAAGAAGTCGAGGCCAATGTGCACGCGGTCAAACAGGTCATGACGGATGATTTCGCTGGCAATCGCCTGGGTTTCGTCATCCAGCAGCACCACGTGGTCGCTGTCCCAGCGCACCGGACGGCTGACGTGCAGCAGCAGGCGCGGCACGAAGAGCATGGCGGCGGAGATTTTGTCGGAGATCACTTCTGTGGGGTGGAAGTGACCGGCGTCCAGGCACAACGCGGTCTGGCGGCTGGTGGCGTAACCCATGTAGAACTCGTTCGAGCCGACGGTATAGCTCTCCGCGCCAATGCCGAACAGCTTGCTCTCCACCGCGTCGATGTGGTGCGCCGGGTTGAGTTTTTCGCTGATGGCCTCATCCAGCGCGGCCAGCAGGCGCTGACGCGGGGCGAGACGGTCGACGGTGATGTCTTTCATACCGTCCGGGATCCAGATGTTCATCACCGACGGCGTGCCAAGCTGCTCGCCAAACCAGGCCGAGACGCGGCGGCAGGCTTTAACATGGTCGATCCAGAACTGACGGATGTCGTCGTTGGCATGTGCAAGGGTAAACCCGTCTGCGCTCAGCGGGTGCGAGAAGCAGGACGGGTTAAAGTCCAGACCCAGTTTGTTGGCTTTGGCCCATTCCACCCAGTTTTTAAAGTGCTCCGGTTTGATCTCGTTACGCGCCACCGGCTCGTCGGACTCCAGATAGATCGCGTGCAGGTTCAGGCGTTTTGGCCCCGGGATCAGGCTCAGCGCCAGTTCCAGATCCGCACGCAGTTCGGTGGCGTTGCGCGCTTTGCCCGGGTAGTTACCCGTCGCCTGAATGCCACCCGTCAGAGAACCGCCCGGGTTCTCGAAGCCGGCGACGTCATCGCCCTGCCAGCAGTGCATGGAGACAGGCAGACGGTCGAGCTGGCGCAGCGCCGCGTCGACATCCACGCCGACGGCGGCGAAACGCTGTTTAGCCAGGTCCCAGGCTTGTTCAAGTTGAGTGATCATGCGCAAAGCTCCTTAGTCAGTCGTTTTTGCTGAAACTGCGCCCGGTAGCGGGCAATTTCATGGCAGGGATTAGGGGTGAAGGTGGTCAGGCGGGTATTCGCGGTGACCACCGAACGGAATTCGTCGACGTCTGAAAGTTCGTCCAGAGTCATCAGTTGAATACCGATGTTGCCGAGCGTTGAGGCCTCCACCGGACCCGCCACCACGGTGATGCCGCAGGCATCGGCGCAGAGCTGGTTCAGCAGCTGGTTCTGGCAGCCGCCGCCCACGATATGCAGCTGGCTGAACGGTTTGCCGCGAAGGCTCGCCAGCTCGCTCAGAACATCCGCGTAGAGCAGGGCCAGGCTGTCAAAAATGCAGCGCGCCAGCTCGGCAGGACGGGAAGGCACCGGCTGACCGGCTTCGAAACAGGCGGCCTGGATTTCGGCGCTCATATGCACCGGGTTAATAAAGCGGTCGTCGTTCGGGTTGATCAGGAACGTACAGGCCTTCAGCTTTTCGGTCTCTGCGATAAGCGCAGGCAGGTCGGCAATGTGTTGCTCTTTCAGCATCCTCTGGAGCAGCCAGAGCCCCATGATGTTCTTCAGCACGCGGTAGCGGCCTTCGGCACCGCCTTCGTTAGTGATGTTTGCTGCCATCGCGGCGTCGCTGGTGTACGGCGTTTTGCTCTCAAAGCCCATCAGCGACCAGGTGCCGGAAGAGAGATAGGCCGCGTCTTTACCGGCCAACGGAGATGCAATCACCGCGCTGGCGGTGTCGTGACTGGCGACGGCGACCACCGGGATTTCATTCCCCTGCGGGCAAATCCAGTAACCGATTACGTTACCCGGATGGGTCGGCGTGCCGAACCAGGAAGGCGAAGCGCCGGTCCAGGCCAGCAGGGTTTCATCCCAGCTGTCGGTGTTGATATTGACCAGCTGCGTGGTGGTGGCGTTGGTGTATTCCCAGTTCATGTTGCCGGTCAGCCGGTAGCTTAAGTAGTCCGGGATCAGCAGCGCGTGCGCCACCTTTTTGACCAGCTCCGGCTGCTGCTCAACCAGCGCGCGCAGCTGATACAGCGTGTTAAAGGGCAGAAACTGAATGCCGCTGCGGCCATAGATGTTGTCCTTGCCAAGCTGCGCGATGGCCTGTGCCATCAGCCCGTCGGTGCGGCTGTCGCGATACGAGACGGGCAGGCCGACGCGGTCGCCGTGGCTGTCGAGCAGAACGTAGTCCACCCCCCAGGTATCAATGCCAATGCTGTCGATGCGAATGCCGTCGTTGCAGACGTTGTTCAGCCCGGTGCGGATCTCCGCTTCCAGGGCATCAATATCCCAGGTATCAAAACCGTCCAGTTTTTGCAGGCAGTTGGCGAAACGGTGCATTTCGCGAAGCGTAAGTGTGCGCTTGCCGCAGTCCCAGGTGGCGAGCATTACGCGGCCGCTGGATGCGCCTAAATCGACAGCCACACAATGGCGAAAAGTCATGGTCAGGTCCCTTCTTAAGTCATTGGTGCTGAGTGTAAAAAAGGGAAGAAAAGACCACCTTCTCGTCACTGACAGCCGGAATCTCGCGCTGGCAAGAAAGCAAAGATGAACGTGAGGGAGTTCACAATTTCCAGTCAGGGCGGGGTTTACGGTCAATGTGACGCTGACCGCATTTCCCGATTTTTCCGTCTGTTTCTTGAAAAATGGACAGCTTTTGCGACGTTTGCTGTCAAAAATTTAAGGTGAGTGCGGAAGGCCTTAATTACTATTTTGAGAACTTTTCTCATTGGTGGGGGCCGTTATGACCGTACTGCACAGCGTCGATTTTTTCCCGTCGGGAACGTCTCCGGTCGCGATTGAGCCACGGCTCCCGCAGGCTGCGTTTCCTGAACATCATCATGATTTTCATGAAATTGTGATTGTCGAGCATGGGACAGGCATTCACGTCTTTAACGGCCAGCCGTACACCATCAGCGGCGGTATGGTGTGCTTCGTGCGCGATCACGACAGGCATTTGTATGAACACACCGACAACCTGTGTCTGACCAACGTGCTCTATCGTTCGCCGGACGCGTTCCAGTTTCTGTCGGGGTTGAATAAGCTCCTGCCTCAGGAGCAGGATGGGCACTACCCGTCTCACTGGCGGGTGAATCAGTCCACGTTGCAGCAGGTGCGCCAGCTGGTGAATCAACTGGAGCAGAGCGAGGACGGGCAGGAGACCCATGCCATTGCCACCCGCGAGCTGCTGTTTATGCAGCTGCTGGTGCTGCTGCGTCGCAGCTCTCTGGTGGAAGGGCTGGCAAATAACGACGCGCGGCTGAACCAACTGATGGCCTGGCTGGAGGACCATTTCGCCGAGGATGTGTGCTGGGAAACGCTGGCGGATGAGTTTTCGCTGTCGTTACGCACGCTTCATCGTCAGCTCAAGCAACACACCGGGCTGACGCCCCAGCGCTACCTCAATCGCCTGCGCCTGATTAAGGCGCGTCATCTTTTACGTCATACCGATGAAAGCGTCACGGATATCGCCTATCGCTGCGGTTTCGGCGACAGTAATCACTTTTCAACCCTTTTTCGCCGCGAGTTTAGCTGGTCGCCGCGCGATATCCGTCAGGGGAAGGATGCTTCACTCCAGTAACGCGAAGGCAATCACCGTTTTATTGCCGCAAAAAGGCTAATAATGTCCGGTTATTCACCGTAGAGGTTGTGGTGTGGCCGCTCAGTTAATTCTTCGCAAAGATGATTTTTTTGCCTCCGCGAGTCAGGCCGTCGCGGTGGCCGACCGCTACCCGCAAAATGTCTTTGCCGAGCATACCCATGAATTTTGCGAGTTGGTGCTGGTGTGGCGCGGCAACGGCTTACACATCCTCAATGACAGGCCCTACCGCATTACGCGTGGCGATCTGTTTTATATCCGCGCCGAAGACAAACACGCCTACGCCTCGGTTAACGATCTGGTGTTGCAGAACGTGATCTACTGCCCGGACAGGCTCAAACTGAACGTCGACTGGGCGGCCCATATCCCCGGTTTTCTCAATGCCAGAGGCGAACCCCACTGGCGCTTGAGCAGCAGCGGCATGGCACAGGTGCGCCAGACGATCTCCCAGCTGGAGCAGGAGAGCCAGAAGCACGATCCGGTGGCAAACCCGATGGCGGAACTGCTGTTCGCCCAGCTGGTCATGACTCTCAAACGCCATCGTTACGCTACCGATAACCCCTCCGCGACCGTTCAGGAAGCGCTGCTGGACAAGCTGATCGCCCGGCTTGCGGGCAGCCTGAACAAAAGTTTCGTGCTGGAAAAGTTCTGCGAGCAGGAGCAGTGCAGCGAGCGCGCGCTGCGCCAGCAGTTCCGCACCCAGACGGGGATGACGGTGAATCACTACCTGCGCCAGCTGCGCATCTGCCACGCCCAGTATCTGTTGCAGCATACGGAGCTGATGGTCAGTGAGGTGGCGATGCGCTGCGGGTTTGAGGACAGTAATTACTTTTCGGTGGTGTTTAACCGCGAGGTGGGGATGACGCCGGTTCAGTGGCGTCATCGCAGTCGAAAGGCAGCGTAATCAGTTCGCCATGCCGAGGCCGACAATGTTAGCGGCAATGATGATCACCACGCAGCCCAGGCTCAGGACGCCCACCGGACGACGCCCGGCGTTATTCCACTCCTTCAGTACCAGCCCAACCAGTCCGCCACACAGTACGTAGAAGCTCATGTGCAGCATCCAGCTTATGTAGTCGTACTGCGGTGGAATGCTGGCGTGACCCCAGGCGTAGAAAAAGAACTGCAGATACCACATGAGACCGCCCAGCATCGACAACAGCACATTGGTGATGATTAAGGATTTTGCCAGTGAGAAATCGGCTTTTACCGACAGATCCTTCACTTTTGCCAGACGAATGAAGCAGAAGCCGAGGTTTACCAGCGCGCCGCCGCCCATGATCACCACGTAGCTTGGTAGCGCCACGTACAGCGGGTCGACGCCCAGCGCGGCGGCCGCTTCGTGCATAGGTTTTGCGGCGTTCATGGCGAACGACATGCCCGCCGAGAAGATGCCGCACATCACTGCCAGCAGCAGCCCTTTCTTCAGGTTAAAGTCCTCGGCTTTGATGCCCATCTTGCGCTCTTTCAGCTGACCCGCACGGGTGACGATACCCACGCCGATCACCGCGACAAGCACGCCCAGCAGCGTCATCTGCCCGCCTTTGGTGTTGAGCAACACATCGACATTGCCGTTAAGAATGGGCGTCATCAGCGTGCCGACGATCAGGGTAATGCCAATTGCGATGCCGATACCCATCGACATCCCGAGGTAGCGCATGGTCAGGCCATAGTTGATGTTGCCGATGCCCCACATCGCACCGAACAGAAACACCGGCAGCAGGGTGGAGGCACTGAAGGAGGTGAAGTAGCCCCAGAAATCCGGGAGCAGCATGGCGCTAATGGTCCACGGCAAAATCAGCCAGGAGACGGTACCGCCAACCGACCACATGGTTTCCCACGACCACCCTTTCACCTTTTTGAACGGGGCATAGAAACAGGCTGCACTGGCTGCGCCTATCAAATGCCAGAAGATACCCATCGTAATCGCATGATTCATTTTTACGTCCTCATCGTTTTTATAGCCGGTGGCTTCCCCCCGACTTGATGAGTGTAAAAATTAGGCGGTTCAGGAACCTTCAGAAGGTTGCCGCACTTTGGTTCTGGATGGCAATCAGCACGTTAACCGGGTGAGCAGACTCACAATTTTGTCATTTGGCAAAACCCAAATAACCTTATAAAAACTACGGCATTGATAATCATTTTCAATATCATTTAATTAACTATAATGAACCAACTGCTTACGCGGCATTAACAGCTGTGCCGCCCGACACTAATGGAGAGGATTATGAGTTATACACTGCCATCCCTGCCGTATGCCTATGACGCACTGGAACCGCATTTCGACAAGCAGACGATGGAAATCCATCACACTAAACACCACCAGACCTATGTGAACAACGCGAATGCTGCGCTGGAAAGCCTGCCAGAGTTCGCTAACCTGCCTGTTGAAGAGCTGATCACCAAACTGGACCAGCTGCCAGCGGACAAGAAAACCGTACTGCGTAACAACGCGGGCGGCCACGCTAACCACAGCCTGTTCTGGAAAGGCCTCAAAACCGGTACCACCCTGCAGGGCGACCTGAAAGCGGCTATCGAGCGCGACTTCGGTTCTGTTGATAACTTCAAAGCGGAATTCGAAAAAGCGGCTGCAACCCGTTTCGGCTCCGGCTGGGCGTGGCTGGTTCTGAAAGGTGACAAACTGGCGGTCGTTTCTACCGCAAACCAGGACTCCCCGCTGATGGGTGAAGCGATCTCTGGCGCATCTGGTTTCCCAATTCTGGGTCTGGACGTGTGGGAACACGCTTACTACCTGAAGTTCCAGAACCGTCGCCCGGACTACATCAAAGCCTTCTGGGATGTGGTGAACTGGGACGAAGCTGCAGCGCGTTTCGCCGCGAAAAAATAAGGTTGCATTGATGCCTGTGAGAAGCGAGTCTGTTGACTCGCTTTTTTTGTATCTGAAGGAGTAGAGATGCATTACCCGGTGAATGTGTTTACAGGCAAGGTAAGGGAATACGACGGCAGCCGCCCGAGCGCCATCGCCAAAGTGCAGGTCGACGGAGAGCTGACGTTAACCGAGCTCGGGCTTGCGGGCGACGAGCAGGCCGAGAAGAAAATTCACGGCGGGCCCGAACGCGCGCTGTGCCACTATCCGCGCGAGCATTATCAATACTGGATAACCGAATTCCCTGAACAGGCGGACCTGTTCGTCGCCCCCGCGTTCGGTGAGAATCTCTCCACCGAAGGGCTGACGGAGAAGAACGTCTTCATCGGTGATATTTTCCGCTGGGGTGATGCCCTGATTCAGGTAACGCAACCGCGCTCGCCATGCTTCAAGCTTAACTTCCATTTCGGCATTAACGACATGTCCGCACGGCTGCAGAGCGCGGGTAAAACCGGCTGGTTGTACCGGGTGGTGCTGGCGGGGCAGGTGTCTGCGGATGCGCCGCTGGAGCTGGTGTCGCGCCTGAGCGATGTGTCGGTGTATGACGCTTGTGCCATTGCCTGGCATATGCCGTTTGATGACGAGCAGTATCATCGGCTGCTGTCGGCGGCAGGGTTATCCACCAGCTGGACAAGAACGATGCAGAAACGCCGCACTAGTCGGCAGATTGAGGATAATTCGCGGAGATTGTGGGGGAAATAGTGCCCCTCACCCCGGCCCTCTCCCCAAAGGGGCGAGGGTAAAAAAACCGCACCGAGCAGTCCCCTCTCCCCTTTGGGGAGAGGGTTAGGGTGAGGGGATTACGCGCGCTTATACAACGGTAGCCACAGCGTTAACCGCAGCCCACCCAACGGACTGTCGTCGGCTTTCACCCAGCCGCGATGCTGCTGCATAGCGGTTTCAACAATCGCCAGACCCAGCCCGGTACCGCCAGATTCACGGTCCCGCGCCTCGTCGGTGCGGTAGAACGGACGGAAAATCTGCTCGCGATCTTCCGGGCTTACGCCTGGACCATCGTCATCCACAATGATGGTGATACCGTCTTTATCCACCGAGAAGGCCACCTCAATCTTCGTATGCGAGTAACGCAGGGCGTTACGCACGATATTCTCCAGCGCGCTCTCCAGCGTGTTGGGGTTACCGTACAGCGGCCATGGCCCCGGCGGGAAGTTGACGGTGAACGATTTACCCATCTGTTCCGCTTCGAACGCCGCGTTGTCTAACACTTCATGCCACAGCTGATTGGCTTTCACCGTTTCGCTCACCAGCGCGTTTTTTTGCTGATTGCGCGACATCACCAGCAGATCGTTGATCATGCTGTCCAGACGCTGGGCTTCGGTTTCGATACGTTCCAGCTCTTTGCTCTCACCGCTGCGGCGACGCAGCAGCGCGGTGCCCAGCTGGAGTCGCGTGAGTGGCGTACGCAGTTCGTGCGAGATATCCGACAGCAGCCGCTGCTGCGTGGTCATCATGCGCTCAAGAGCGGTGATCATCTGGTTGAAACTGGCCCCGGCGGCAAGAAACTCCTGCGGTCCGGCTTCCAGCTCAGGGTGCTGTCGCAGGTTACCCTGCGCCACTTCGTCGGCGGCGTTTTTCAGCTTACGCGCCGGTTTCGCCAGACTCCACGCCAGCCAAAGCAACAGCGGTGAACTGACCAGCATCGTCACAATCAGCAGCAGAAGCGGACGGTCAAACAGCAGGTTGATAAAATCGGACTGGGAATTGCTCGCCGGGCGAATCAAATAAAGCTGGTAGTTATCTTCCCCATCCCTGACTGAGAAAGGGCCCACCATCTCAACCCGACCATATTTTTTCTTCTGCGGATGATCGGCGTTATCCGCCTGGCCAATAAAGTTGCGGATGATCTGCATTTCATTGCGATCCGCGCCAATCACGCGGCCTTCGCTGGTCACCAGCAGCAGGCGTTGTCCGGGAGGTGCCCATTTGTCGATAGCGCGAAACAGCCTGCGCCACCACATCAAATCGTTTGGCGGATCGTTTGCCAGCTCGGCTTCTACGTGCTGCTCGATCATCACGCCCTGACGTTGCTCGCTGTCGAGAAGCTCCGTCATCTGGCGTGAGTCGAGTTTTGGCAACATCAAAACCAGCATTAAAACCAGTGCCAGCGTCAGCCAGAAGATGGCGAAGATGCGGGCGGTTAAGCTTCCTATCATGAAGCGGAAACCATCAGATAGCCGCGACCACGCAGGGTTTTAAACCACGGATGACCGTCTTTACGCTCCGGCAGTTTGCGGCGCAGGTTCGAGATATGCATATCGATGGCGCGGTCAAACGGCGTGAGGCGTTTACCCAGCACTTCCTGGCTTAAGTGTTCACGCGATACCACCTGGCCGAGGTGCTGCGCCAGCAGATACAGCAGCGTGAACTCGGTACCGGTCAGCTCCAGCGTTTCACCGTCAAAGCTCGCTTCCTGACGACCCGGATTGAGGCTCAGGGAGTCCACTTCCAGCGTCGGTGAACTGTTGTCAGTATTCTGCTGCTGTTCGCTCCAGTGGGAACGACGCAGGATAGCGCGAATACGGGCGACCAGTTCGCGGTCGTTGAACGGCTTCGGTAGATAGTCATCCGCACCCAGCTCAAGGCCGAGTACACGGTCTAGTTCGCTGCCGCGTGCGGTCAGCATGATAACGGGGGTCTGGTGTGTCTGGCGAAGCTCTTTCAGCGTATCAATGCCGTTTTTCTTCGGCATCATGACGTCGAGCAAAAGTAGATCGATGCTGTCGTCAAGGAGACTCAGCGCCTGCTCGCCATCATGGGCGACCAGAACGTTGAAACCTTCCATGTCGAGCAACTCCTTTAAAAGAGATGTGAGCTCTCGGTCATCATCAACTAACAGGATTTTATTCATTGTTTAAATACCTCCGAGGCAGAAATTACGACATCAAGGCTATCTAATCCATGACTTTACGTTGTTTTACACCCCCTGACGCATGTTTGCAGCCTGAATCGTAGACTGTCTCTCGTTGAATCGCGACATGAAAGATTTTGGGAGCAAGTGATGCGCAAAGTTACCGCTGCCGTCATGGCCTCAACGCTGGCGTTCAGTGCGTTTAGCCAGGCCGCTGTAGCTATCATCGGCGATAACGCGTCCTCACAAGAGGGCATCGCGCAGCACAGCAGCCAAAGCCATATGTTTGACGGCATAAGTTTAACCGAACATCAGCGTCAACAGATGCGAGATCTGATGCAGAGGGCACGACACGATCAGCCCCCTGTTAATGTTAGCGAAATGGAGACAATGCATCGCCTTGTCACCGCAGAAAATTTTGACGAAAACGCTGTACGTGCTCAGGCAGAAAAAATGGCACAGGAGCAGGTTGCCCGCCAGGTAGAGATGGCGAAGGTTCGCAACCAGATGTTCCACCTGTTGTCGCCCGAGCAGCAAGCGGTTTTGAACCAGAAACATCAGCAACGTATGGACCAATTGCGTAAGGTTGCACGGATGCAGCGAAGCTCAGAAACGACGCTTTTCAGTAGCAATAGCAGTACCCGTAGTAACCAGTAAACCCTGTTTTCCTTGCCATAGACACCATCCCTGTCTTCCCCCACATGATGTGGGGGTTTTTTTTGCCCTTCATTCTGATGTGTTAACCGTTTATTCATCCTTTGACTCCGTAACCTTCCGTTATACTAGCGGCATGGCATGACAGGAGTATTTATGAATCAATCCTATGGAAGACTGGTCAGCCGGGCCGCCATTGCCGCGACGGTGGTGGCCTCAAGCTTACTGGTCATCAAAATATTCGCGTGGTGGTACACGGGCTCGGTCAGTATTCTGGCGGCGCTGGTGGACTCGCTGATGGATATTGCCGCCTCGCTGACCAACCTGCTGGTGGTGCGTTACTCGCTGCAACCGGCGGATGAAGAGCACACCTTCGGACACGGCAAAGCCGAATCGCTGGCGGCGCTGGCGCAAAGTATGTTTATTTCCGGCTCTGCGCTGTTTCTGTTTTTAACCGGCATTCAGCATCTTGTTTCGCCATCACCCATGAACGATCCCGGCGTGGGCGTGGTGGTGACGGTGGCTGCACTTATATGCACCCTTGTTCTTGTAACGTTCCAGCGCTGGGTGGTTCGAAAAACGCAAAGTCAGGCTGTACGGGCGGATATGCTTCATTATCAGTCTGATGTTATGATGAATGGCGCTATTCTTATTGCGCTCGGTCTGGCCTGGTATGGCTGGCATCGGGCCGATGCGTTATTTGCGTTAGGGATTGGCATCTATATTTTATACAGCGCTTTGCGGATGGGGTATGACGCGGTGCAATCGCTTCTTGACCGTGCGCTCCCCGACGCAGAACGCGATGAAATTTATACTATCGTGACCTCCTGGCCGGGTGTCAGTGGTGCTCACGATCTTCGTACGCGGCAGTCAGGGCCGACCCGCTTTATTCAGATTCACATAGAAATGGAAGACAACCTGCCATTGGTTCAGGCTCACGTTATTGCTGAGCAGGTGGAGCAGGCAATTTTGCAGCGTTTTCCTGGGTCAGACGTCATTATTCACCAGGATCCCTGCTCGGTTGTACCCGGTTATGTTGGGCTTTCGTAATTCGTTGTAAAAAAGTGAGCCAGGCCAGCATTTTGTGTATAAATTACCGCCATTTGGTCTGACCTGAATCAATTCAGCTGGAAGTGGTTGATATACTATTTGCAGTATTCGTTGGTCGACAAGTTTCTTCCGGCAACAGATTTCAATTTTGCATTCCTAAGTTCAGAGGTAGTCATGATTAAGAAAATCGGTGTGTTGACAAGCGGCGGTGATGCGCCGGGCATGAACGCGGCAATTCGTGGGGTTGTTCGTGCAGCGCTGACGGAAGGTCTGGAAGTTTTTGGTATCTATGATGGTTATCTGGGTCTGTATGAAGACCGTATGGTTCAGCTCGACCGTTACAGCGTATCTGACATGATCAACCGCGGTGGTACTTTCCTCGGTTCTGCGCGCTTCCCGGAATTCCGCGACGAACACGTGCGTGAAGTGGCTATCGAGAACATGAAAAAACGCGGCCTCGACGCACTGGTTGTTATCGGTGGTGATGGTTCGTACATGGGTGCAAAACGTCTGACTGAAATGGGCTTCCCGTGCATCGGTCTGCCTGGCACCATCGACAACGACATCAAAGGTACTGACTACACCATCGGTTACTTCACCGCCCTGGGTACCGTTGTGGAAGCGATTGACCGTCTGCGTGACACCTCTTCTTCTCACCAGCGTATCTCCATCGTTGAAGTGATGGGCCGTTACTGTGGTGACCTGACCCTGGCTGCGGCTATCGCGGGCGGTTGTGAGTTCGTCGTGGTTCCGGAAGTGGAATTCAGCCGTGAAGATCTGGTTGCAGAAATCAAAGCCGGTATCGCCAAAGGTAAGAAACACGCCATCGTCGCGATCACCGAGCATATCTGTGACGTTGATGAGCTGGCGAAGTACATCGAAGCAGAAACCAAACGCGAAACCCGTGCGACCGTTCTGGGTCACATCCAGCGTGGTGGTTCCCCGGGTCCATACGATCGTATCCTGGCTTCCCGCATGGGTGCGTACGCCATTGAACTGCTGCTGCAGGGCCACGGCGGTCGTTGCGTCGGTATTCAGAACGAAAAACTGGTTCACCATGACATCATCGACGCCATCGAAAACATGAAGCGTCCGTTCAAAGGTGACTGGCTGGACTGCGCGAAAAAACTGTACTGATCGGTGTTTGTATTGTGCCGGGTGGCGGCAAGGTAAATGCAAAACGGTAACCCCAGGGTTACCGTTTTTTATGGTAGCGCCCTCTCCCGTGGGAGAGGGTTGGGGTGAGGGCATCAGGCCACTCATCCACTTTTTTATTCCTCAAAGTTATAGCCAATCTTTTTTTATTCTTTAATCATCAATTCCGTTTCTGGCACGCTGCATTCATCAAAACACTACACATGAGAGCTGGGCGATGAATAAATGGGGCGTGGGTTTAACATTATTGCTGGCATCGACCAGCGTTCTGGCTAAGGACATCCAGTTACTGAACGTGTCATACGACCCGACGCGTGAGCTGTACGAGCAGTACAACAAAGTCTTTGCGGCACACTGGAAACAGGAAACGGGCGACAACGTGGTGGTTCGCCAGTCTCACGGCGGCTCTGGTAAGCAGGCGACCTCCGTCATCAACGGCATTGAAGCGGATGTGGTGACTCTGGCGCTGGCCTACGATGTGGACGCAATTGCCGAACGTGGCCGCATCGACAAAAACTGGATCAAACGCCTGCCGGATAACTCCGCGCCATATACTTCGACCATCGTTTTCCTGGTGCGTAAAGGCAACCCGAAACAGATCCATGACTGGAACGACCTGGTTAAACCTGGCGTATCGGTCATCACGCCGAACCCGAAAAGCTCCGGCGGCGCACGCTGGAACTATCTGGCAGCCTGGGGCTATGCCCTGCATCACAACAATGGCGATCAGGCCAAGGCTCAGGAGTTCGTCAAAGCGCTGTATAAAAACGTTGAAGTGCTCGACTCCGGCGCACGTGGCGCCACCAACACCTTCGTAGAGCGCGGCATTGGCGATGTGCTGATTGCCTGGGAAAACGAAGCCCTGCTGGCGACCAACGAGCTGGGTAAAGACAAATTCGAGATCGTGACCCCGAGCGAATCTATTCTCGCCGAGCCGACCGTTTCTGTGGTGGATAAAGTGGTCGATAAGAAAGGGACCAAAGCGGTGGCGGAAGCCTACCTGAAGTATCTCTATTCGCCGGAAGGCCAGGAAATTGCGGCGAAGAACTTCTATCGCCCACGCGATCCGGCGGTTGCGAAGAAATACGACAGCGTATTCCCGAAACTGAAGCTCTTCACCATTGATGATGAGTTTGGCGGCTGGACAAAAGCCCAGAAAGACCACTTCTCTAACGGCGGTACATTCGATCAGATCAGCAAACGCTAGGCTTTTGTAACGAACGACACGGTGACCCGGTGTGAGAAATCCGCCGGGTTTTTTATTTGGTCATCATTTTGCGTTACTCTTTGGCCTCTACTGAAAACAGGGAACGCATTGTGAAAAAAATTATCTTACTGATTCTGATTGTTATCGCCCTTGCCGCGGGTGGCGTGTACTGGATGAAAGCAGGTAATCCGAATGCGTTGCGTCACATCGTGCTGGACCAGTGTGTGCCGAATCAGATCCAGCACCGCAATCCGGCGCCGTGTGCACAGGTGAAACCTGACGCGGGCTATGTGGTGTTCAAGGATCGCAACGGTCCGCTGCAGTACTTATTGATGCCCACCTACCGCATCAACGGTACCGAAAGCCCGCTTCTGACAAAGCCTCAAACACCGAACTTCTTCTGGCTGGCATGGCAGGCCCGTAGCTTTATGAGCATGAAGCACGGATCCGAGGTGCCAGACAGCGCAATTTCATTGACCATCAACTCACCCACGGGCCGCACGCAGAATCATTTCCATATCCACATCTCCTGCCTGCGCCCGGACGTGCGCGAGAAGCTCAATGCCGCGCAGGGGCAAATCAGCACCCAATGGCTGCCACTTCCCGGTGGACTGGAAGGACATGAATATCTCGCTCGCCGGGTGACGGAGAACGAGCTGGTGCAGCGGAGTCCGTTTATGATGCTGGCGGAAGAGCTGCCGGAAGCGCGTGACCATATGGGGCGCTTCGCGCTGGCGATGGCCCAGCAGTCGGATGGCTCGTTTGTGTTGCTGGCAACCGAACGTAATCTGCTGATGCTTAACCGCGCGTCGGCTGAGGAATTGCAGGATCATCAATGCGATATCCTGAAGTGACCCCACCATAAATAGCGTTTACTCGTCCTGCCTGTCGCCGTAGACTTGCTGAAAAAAACGACAGGAGACAGGCATGTCGCTCTGGTTAACCCACCCTCTGTTTGTGCCCTCAGCGATCGTCGGCGTCACCATTGTGTTATGGGCGACGTCGCTATTGCCGGAATTCATTACCGCGCTGCTGTTCTTCACGGCAGCGATGACCGCCAGAATTGCCCCGCCGGAGGTCATTTTTGGCGGCTTTGCCTCGTCTGCCTTCTGGCTGGTGTTCAGCGGCTTTGTGCTTGGGGTGGCAATCCGGAAAACCGGTCTGGCTGACAGGGCTGCACGGGCGCTCTCCGCCCGGCTCACCGACTCCTGGATGCTAATGGTGGCCAGCGTGGTTCTGCTGAGTTATGCCCTGGCGTTTGTGATGCCGTCGAACATGGGGCGTATCGCGCTGCTGATGCCCATCGTGGCCGCGATGGCAAAACGTGCCGGTATTGCCGACGGGTCGCGCGCCTGGTTTGGCCTGGCGCTGGCCGTTGGTTTCGGCACCTTCCAGCTTTCGGCCACCATCCTGCCTGCCAACGTTCCCAATCTGGTGATGAGCGGCGCGGCAGAGGGCTCATACGGTATTCATCTGAACTACGTGCCTTATCTGCTGCTGCACACGCCCGTGCTCGGTATTCTCAAAGGGTTGATTCTGATTGGTTTAATCTGCTGGTTATTCCCCGGTAGCCCGAAGCCGCCCAGGGATCTGGCACCCGCTGAACCGATGGGGCGAGATGAAAAACGCCTTGCCTGGCTGCTGGCGGTGGTATTGGGAATGTGGGTGACGGAGAGCTGGCACGGTGTGGGGCCGGCATGGACCGGACTTGCGGCATCGGTCATTGTGATGCTGCCACGCGTAGGTTTTATCACCGGAGAAGAGTTCTCGGCGGGGGTGAATATGCGCACCTGTATTTATGTGGCAGGCATCCTCGGTTTGGCCATTGTGGTGACGCAAACCGGTATCGGTCCGGCGGTGGGGGAGGCGTTGCTGAAGATAATGCCGCTGGACGCCGACAGACCGTTCACCAGTTTCCTGGCGCTGACCGGGATCACTACGGCACTGAACTTTATTATGACGGCTAACGGTGTTCCGGCGCTTTACACCACGCTGGCGCAGAATTTTTCAGAGGCGACGGGCTTTCCGCTATTGTCTGTCATCATGATTCAGGTGCTGGGCTATTCCACGCCGCTGCTGCCGTATCAGGCGTCGCCGATAGTGGTGGCGATGGGCTTAGGAAAGGTGCCTGCAAGGGCGGGGATGGTGCTCTGTCTGGCGCTGGCAATTGCCACGTATCTGGTGCTGCTGCCGCTGGATTATCTGTGGTTTAGCGTTTTAGGTCGTTTGTAGCGATTTTGTAGGGCGGGTAAGCGCAAGCGCCACCCGCCACAACAGCATTACGCCTGTTTAGCCGCTTCTGCCGCTTTAACGATCACCGCGAAAGCGTCAGCTTTCAGGGATGCACCGCCAACCAGCGCGCCATCGATGTCTGGCTGGGTGAACAGTTCTGCCGCGTTAGAGGCATTTACGGAACCGCCGTACTGGATGATGACCTGCTCTGCCACTTTCGCGTCGGCTTTCGCAATGTGGTCACGGATGAATTTGTGAACCGCCTGAGCCTGCGCTGGGGTTGCAGATTTGCCGGTACCGATCGCCCAGACTGGCTCGTAAGCGATAACCGCGCCTTCGAATGCTGCCGCGCCCTGCGTCTTCAGCACAGCGTCGATCTGACGTGCGCACACTTCTTCCGTTTTGCCTGCTTCGTTTTCTGCTTCGGTTTCACCGATGCACAGAACCGGGATCAGACCCTGCTCTTTCAGCACCGCAAATTTCTTCGCGATGAACTCGTCGGATTCTTTGTGGTAGGTGCGACGCTCAGAGTGGCCGATGATGATGTATTTGGCGCCGATATCTTTCAGCATTTCAGCGGAGGTTTCACCGGTGAATGCGCCAGACAGGTTAACGTCAACGTTCTGTGCGCCCAGAATGATGTGGCTGCCGTCAGCGGCACGTTTAGCCAGATCCAGGTACATATCCGGCGGAGCGATAGCAACCGCGCAGCCAGTCACGCCAGCCAGCTCTTTACGCAGGTTCGCAACCAGTTCGTTTACCATGTGGCGGCTGCCGTTCAGTTTCCAGTTACCCATCACTAAAGGATGTCGCATTTCAATTCTCCACGCTAAATAAGCGAATTAAGGAATATGGCCACCCTGACGGGCAGCATGGTCTGTGAATCAGTATAGAGATTTTCCCTCGAAAGGCTTTGCTTTTTGTCATTAATTCGCCCCTCCGAGTGTGTCAGATAGTGCCAGCTTAATCGGTTCAACAGCGAAGGTCAGGCCTTTTTCGCCGTTATCCGCCACCACATAGCGCACCGCGCCTTCGGTTTCGGTGTAATAGCGCTTGTTTTTACCCGTAACCAGCAGTTTTTGCAGCTTTTGTTGGCTCTGTTTTTTTGTCAGTGCGGGCGTAAATGCCTGCAGCACCGCGCTCATGTACTCCAGCGCCTTCGCCTTGGCGGCTTTCTGCTCTGGCCCCTGAATCGGCAGCCAGGTGATCTGCATACTTTTGATTTTTAGCGTACCGCGCTCCAGCGCAGTGGACGCGTACAGGTTCTCGTTAATCTTGCTGGCGGCACGGGTCAGGTTTGGAGTATCGCGTGCGCCATCAATGGCGCGAAATTCATCCATCGGCAGCGTTGGATTGGTTTTGTTAAACGTTTCACGAAACTGACTGATGGACTGATCGAACGATGGCGCACCCGCCAGGAGGTAGGGCGCGGTTGTCGGAGCAGGGGGTTCGGCGGCGTGCAGGGGGAGACCGGCGCTCAGCATCGCGAAACACAGGAAAAGAAGGTGTGCCGAATTTTTCATCAACATTGTCCCTAGCCGTAAGTGCTCATGATTAAATCGATATCTGGTCGGCTTGTCAAAAGGTCACAACTCCAGGGTAAAATGCGCACGATATGATAATAAGGAACCTTACATGACCATACAGCAGTGGTTGTTTTCATTCAAAGGGCGTATTGGACGCCGTGATTTCTGGATCTGGATGGCGACGTGGATTATCGCCATGCTGCTTCTGTTTTTTGTGGCCTATAACGCATGGCTGAGCACGCAAACCGCGGCGTTTGCGCTGGTTTGTTTACTGTGGCCAACCGCGGCCGTGGTGGTGAAACGCCTGCACGATCGCGGTCGTTCCGGTGCATGGGCTTTTCTGATTATTCTGGCGTGGATGCTGGTCGCCGGGAACTGGTCAATACTTCCGTCCATCCTCCCCTGGGTGGTGGGCAGACTGCTACCGACCATTATCTTTGTGATGATGGTTATCGATCTGGGTGCGTTCATCGGCACCCAGAGCGAAAACAAATACGGTAAAGACACTCTTGAGGTGAAATACCGCTGATCACCAGTAGTGTTCGGCGGTCATATGACCCGGTCGGCGGCGAAGGTGTTTCGTCATCTGCCGGGTATCTTTCAGAAGCTGCTGAGTGTCCCGTACCATCTGCGGGTTACCACACAGCATCACGTGGCTGGTTTCGGCACGCATCGGCAAGCCAACGGCTTCTTCCAGGGCTCCACTCTCAATTAATGCCGGCACGCGGCCGGTCAGCGAACCTGCTGCCGTTTCGCGGCTTACCACGGTCTGGATTTTCAGCTTTCCGGCATACTGCCGCTCCAGCTCCTGCATCTGCGGCAGATAGCTTAAGTCTGCGGCGTAACGCGCGGCATGCACCAGCACGATGTTTTTAAACCGCTCCAGGTCTTTGCCGTACTGCAGAATGGAGAGATAGGGGCCGATGGCCGTGCCGGTTGCCAGCATCCACAGGGTTTCGCAGTCCGGAATTTCGTCCAGCACGAAGAAACCTGCTGCGTCACTCACAATCTGGACATCATCACCGGGTTTAAGCGCCGCCAGGCGCGGGCTAAGTTTGCCGTCCGGGACGGTAACCAGATAGAACTCGAGATCCGGATTATCGGGCGCGTTGACGTACGAGTAAGCGCGCTGCACGCGTTCGCCGTCGATATCCAGCCCCAGTTTGGCAAACTGTCCGGCCGTAAACGGATGGATGGGGGCGTGCACGGTGAGACTAAATAGCGCATCGGTCCAGAATTTTATCTTAGTGACTTTACCTGTTACCCAGTCCGCCATGATCTTCTCCTGTGCTGTTTCTCGGATCTATCTTCCGTATTTGTGATGAAGATATCCAGCCCATTCGGGCTGGAAAGCTCTATCGATCAAACGGTTTTACAGAATGTGCGTCTGTACGTCCGGGTCTTTACGATCGAGATAGTGAATTGACTGAATGCGACGAATGGTGCGCGATTTACCGCGGATCAGCAGCGTTTCCGTGGTCGCCATGTTGCCTTTGCGGGTGATGCCATCCAGCAGATCGCCTTTGGTGATGCCGGTCGCGGAGAAAACAACGTTGTCGCTGCGGGCCATTTCGTGAAGTGCGAGGACTTTATTGGCTTCGATACCCATTGCCTCACAGCGCGCCAGCTCATCTTCGCCAATGCGGCGATTCTCTTCGTTGTCGCCTTTGACCTCATGACGGGGCAGCAGGCGGGCCTGCATGTCGCCATCCAGCGCGCGAATCACCGCAGCAGAGACCACGCCTTCCGGCGCGCCGCCAATACCGTACAGGACATCCACTTCACTGTCTGGCATGCAGGTCAGAATGGAGGCCGCCACGTCGCCATCCGGGATGGCAAACACGCGTACGCCCAGCTTTTGCATCTGCGCGATGGTAGCGTCGTGACGTGGTTTCGCCAGAATGGTGACGGTGAGTTCGCTCAGCGGCTTGTTCAGCGCGCTGGCGACATTACGCAGGTTCTCTTCCAGCGGCAGGCTGAGGTCGATGGCGCCTTTCGCGCCTGGACCGACAATCAGCTTTTCCATGTACATATCCGGTGCGTTGAGAAAGCAGCCTTTATCACCCACGGCCAGCACGGCCAGCGCGTTGGCCTGACCCATCGCCGTCATGCGTGTGCCTTCGATCGGGTCGACGGCGATATCCACGGCATCGCCTTTGCCGGTACCCACTTTTTCACCGATGTAGAGCATTGGCGCTTCGTCGATCTCGCCTTCGCCGATCACAATAGTGCCGTCAATATTGACCTGATTGAGGACAATGCGCATGGCATGGACAGCCGCACCGTCGGCGGTATTTTTGTCGCCACGGCCAAGCCATTTATAGCCTGCCAAAGCAGCGGCTTCGGTAACGCGGGAAAACTCGATAGCAAGTTCACGTTTCATGAGGTACTCGTGCAATCAAAAGGAATTGCACGAAGTTTATCACAGAGTGGGGCGAGGCGAGGGGACCGGTACAGCCGGAGCCCCTCACCCTGACCCTCTCCCCGGGGGAGAGGGAATGTATGATTACTCTTCGTGCTCTTCCCACGCCAGGGCGCGTTTCACCGCTTTCTTCCAGCCGCTGTAGCGGTAGTTACGCTCGGTGGTTTCGATGCCAGGGCGGAATTCACGTTCGATAACCGCTTTTTCCTGCAGCTCGTCCAGATTTTGCCAGAAGCCGACCGCCAGACCCGCAAGGTACGCCGCACCCAGCGCGGTCACTTCGCGCACTTCCGGGCGTTCCACGCGGGTGCCCAGAATGTCGGACTGGAACTGCATCAGGAAGTTGTTCGCGACTGCACCGCCATCCACGCGCAGAGCGTGCAGACGGATGCCGGAGTCAGCCTGCATCGCTTCCAGTACGTCGCGCGTCTGGTAAGCGATAGATTCCAGGGTGGCGCGAATAATGTGGTTAGAATTCACGCCACGCGTCAGGCCGAAAATCGCGCCGCGTGCATACGGATCCCAGTACGGTGCGCCCAGACCGGTAAACGCAGGTACCACGTACACGCCGTTGGTATCCTTCACTTTGGTGGCGAAGTACTCGGAGTCGAACGCATCACTGATAAGCTTCATTTCGTCGCGCAGCCACTGGATGGATGCACCCGCCATGAACACCGCACCTTCCAGCGCATAGTTCACTTCACCGCGTGGGCCGCAGGCGATGGTGGTCAGCAGACCGTTTTCTGATTTCACCGCTTTCTCGCCGGTATTCATCAGCATAAAGCAGCCGGTACCGTAGGTGTTTTTCGCCATCCCTTCTTTAACGCACAGCTGGCCGAACAGCGCCGCCTGCTGGTCACCGGCGATACCGGCGATAGGAATACGCGTGCCGCCTTTACCACCGATGTTGGTCTGACCGTAAACTTCAGAAGATTTACGTACTTCTGGCAGCATAGCGCGTGGAATATCCAGCGCGTCCAGCATCTTGTCATCCCATTCCAGCGTGTTGATGTTGAACAGCATGGTACGCGAGGCGTTGGTGTAGTCCGTGACGTGAACGCGACCTTGGGTCATCTTCCAGATAAGCCAGGTATCGACGGTACCGAACAGCAGTTCGCCGCGTTTTGCACGCTCACGTGAACCTTCCACGTGGTCAAGGATCCACTTCACTTTGGTACCCGAGAAATACGGGTCAACCACCAGGCCCGTGGCGCTGCGGACGTACTCTTCCATACCGTCGCGCTTCAGCTGTTCGCAAATCTCTGACGTACGACGACACTGCCAGACGATGGCGTTATAAATTGGCTTCCCGGTTTCACGTTCCCAGACGATTGTCGTTTCACGCTGGTTGGTAATACCAATTGCGGCTATTTCGTCAGAACTGATATCGGCTTTCGCCAGCACTTCGACCAGCGTGGAGCTTTGCGATGCCCAGATCTCCATCGGGTCGTGCTCTACCCAGCCTGGACGAGGATAGATTTGCTCAAATTCACGCTGTGACACGCTGACAATGTTCGCGTCATGATCCATTACGACAGCGCGGGAGCTGGTGGTGCCCTGGTCGAGCGCAACGATATATTTTTTTTCGGTCATGGTGTAAGTCCCGTAGTCAGATTACAGCGAAGCTTTTTGTTGTGCGGTAGAAGTCGTCTCTTTCTCCTCGTCCACACAGGTGTCGCACGGTAAGTGGCGACCAATTAATTTGCGATAGCTAAACGCACCCAGCGCAGCCCCGACAACCGGCGCAAACAGCGGAACCAGGAAGTAAGGAATGTCTTTGCCACCGGTGAAGGCCACGTCGCCCCAGCCTGCGATAAAGGCGAACGCTTTTGGTCCGATATCACGCGCCGGGTTCATTGCGAAGCCGGTCAGCGGGCCCATGGATGCGCCGATCACCGCAATCAGCAGGCCAATCAGCAGAGGTGCCAGCGGGCCGCGCGGAATGCCGTTTCCGTCGTCGGTCAGCGCCAGGATAACGCCCATCAGAATAGCGGTAATCACCATTTCAACTGCGAACGCCTGCACAAAATTGATATGCGGGTTTGGATATGTAGAGAAGATACCTGCCAGATCCAGACTTTCGACGCTGCCGCGCACCATATGATGCGTCTGTTCGAAGTCGATGAAAAGATTGTAATAAAGCCCGTAAACTAACGCCGCTGCGCAAAACGCGCCGGCAAATTGAGAAATAATGAAAGGAACAACTTTGCGTCCGTCGAAGCACGCGAACAGCCACAGTGCGATGGTCACCGCCGGGTTAAGATGTGCGCCAGAAACACCTGCAGTCAGGTAGATGGCCATCGCCACACCCAGACCCCAGATAATACTGATTTCCCACTGACCAAAACTGGCACCCGCCACTTTCAGTGCAGCAACACAGCCCACTCCGAAGAATATCAACAACCCGGTACCAAGGAACTCGGCAATGCACTGGCCTTTTAAGGTTGATGTCTGACTCATAATCGGAATCCTGAAGAGATTGATGTTTATTGTTAGCATGGCCGCCCGTGACAGCCATGATGTCCTGTAGACATAGTGTTAATTTATCGTTAACGAGCAAAAACGAGAAATATCGAAATCAAAATGTGTGGTCTGTGTCAATAAAATGAGCGTTTACGCGCCATAAAGCGCATTTTTGCATCAGCGCGAGAGTATGAGCTGAATCATTTCATTAACTAATGAGTTAACAACTTAGGGGTAATTGCCGCGAACGCACCAGGACGAGGCCGAAAAGTGTTGCAAACCGCGATCTGCGCGGTGTGTCGCTGGACAGGGGCGACGGGGCTTCATACAATCGGCATAGATGTTGTGCGCGTTTACGTTAAAGCGTCGCCTTGCAATTCAGGAGAGGTAGGATCATGTCTTTAGAAGTGTTTGAGAAACTGGAATCGAAAGTACAGCAGGCGATTGACACCATCACGCTGCTGCAGATGGAAATTGAAGAGCTGAAAGAAAAGAACAACAGCCTGGCGCAAGAAGTGCAGACAGCTCAGCACGGCCGTGAAGAACTGGAGCGCGAAAACAACCAGCTGCGTGAACAGCAGAACGGCTGGCAGGAACGTCTGCAGGCGCTGCTGGGACGTATGGAAGAGGTTTAATTCCCCTGGGATTGAACTGAGCAGGCCGGGTAAGGCGAAGCCGCCACCCGGCTTTTTTATGGCGCTCGCTTACTGTTTACTACTCAATATCCAGCGGATCTTCGGAGAGGATAATGCCGGTGTTATCGGCATAGAGATGGTCGCCGGAGAAGAAGGTCACGCCGCCGAAATTGACGCGGATATCGCTTTCGCCAATGCCTTCACCTGCGGCGCCTACCGGAATGGCGGCAATCGCCTGAATGCCGATATCGAGGTCTTCGAGATCGTCCACCTGGCGTACTGAACCGTAGACCACAATGCCTTCCCATTCATTTTGCACGGCAATTCCGGCCAGTTCCGCGTCAATCAATGCACGACGTACGGAGCCGCCGCCATCAACCAGCAGCACGCGACCACGACCGTTCTGTTCGAGCAGATCGTACAGCAACCCGTTATCCTCGAAACATTTCACCGTGATGATTTGTCCGCCAAACGAAGACCGTCCACCAAAGTTGGAGAACAGCGGTTCAACGACGTTGACATCTTCCTGGTAGATGTCACAAAGCTCGGAGGTATCGTATTTCATAGGTTTAACGCTCTGTTGCTGCGAATGTGTTCAGTATATCGTGCGAAATGCGTTGTTGGCAAAATCATCAATTGTTAATTGATATTTGTCAGTTAACTCAGCGTCTGGCTCAGGACAATCCCTATCACGAACAACAGGTTAGTGAGCAGTGCGCCTTTTACCGTGCGCTCAAGCATCGGTGGCATGGCTGCCGGGCTGAGCTCACGCATCACAAAGCGGGCCTGTTTAATCAGCAGCGGCGCGGCGAGCACAAACAGCCAGCCCCAGAGGCTATGCAGCGAGATCAGGTTGAACAGTGCGAAGCAGAGCAGGGCGCCCATCAGCAGGCAGGCATGATAGCGACGCGCGTTAACCGGCCCCAGACGCACGGCCAGCGTGTTTTTGCCGTTCTCACGGTCGCTGTCGATATCGCGCAGGTTGTTGATATTAAGTACCGCCGTTGCCAGCAGACCGCAGGCGGTGGCGGGCAGGAACAGGGCAGGGATAAGCGTATGCGCCTGTAAGTACCAGCTGCCCATCACGCTCAGCCAGCCAAAAAATACCAGCACGGAAATATCACCCAGGCCGATATAACCGTAAGGGCGCGTGCCGACGGTATAGGTAATGGCGGCGATAATAGCGAGCAGGCCCAGCACCAGAAAACCAATGAAATCACTGGTGGTTTTCGAGGCGACCGTCACCAGCGCCAGGCCGGATAAACAAATCAGTACCACGGTGATAATCAACGCGCGCTTCATCTGTGCCTGCGTAATCACCCCTTTCTGCATCCCGCGCAGAGGGCCGATACGGTCAGGCTTATCGCTACCTTTAACCGCATCGCCGTAGTCGTTGGCGAGATTAGAGAGGATCTGCAACAAACCGGCGGTGACCAGCGCCAGCACGGCAACCAGCGGATTGAAATACCCCTGCCACCAGGCAAGGACGGTACCGACGATAATCGCGGCAAAGGCCAGAGGAAGGGTTTTAGGGCGCAGACTTTCGAGCCACGCCTGAGTACGGCTGATATCAGTCATAGTTATTAAGCCAAAAAAATGGGGGCATTAGCCCCCATTAAATGTGATGAGAATGCAGTAACCGCGATTATAGGATAAAACGGCTCAGATCTTCATCTGCCACTAACGCATCCAGGTGTTTACCCACATATTCTGCGTCAATGGTAATGGTTTGACCGTTCAGGTCGCTCGCATCATAAGAGATATCTTCCATCAGGCGTTCCAGCACCGTGTGCAGACGACGCGCACCGATGTTCTCGGTGGTTTCGTTGACCTGCCAGGCCGCCTGGGCGATGCGTTTGATACCGTCTTCGGTGAACTCAATGTTCACGCCTTCGGTCGCCATCAGCGCTTTGTACTGTACGGTCACAGACGCGTTTGGCTCGGTCAGGATACGTTCGAAATCTTCAGTGGTCAGCGCCTGCAGCTCAACGCGGATAGGCAGACGACCCTGCAGTTCCGGGATCAGGTCAGACGGGCTGGCAATCTGGAACGCACCGGACGCGATAAACAGGATGTGGTCCGTTTTAACCATGCCGTGCTTGGTGGAGACGGTGCAGCCTTCAACCAGCGGCAGCAGGTCGCGTTGCACGCCTTCACGGGAGACATCCGGGCCGGACGCGTTTCCGCGTTTACAGATCTTATCGATTTCGTCGATAAACACGATACCGTGCTGCTCAACCGCGTCGATCGCATCCTGCTTCAGCTCTTCCGGGTTCACCAGCTTTGCTGCTTCTTCTTCAATCAGCAGCTTCATCGCATCTTTGATTTTCAGCTTACGCGCTTTCTGTTTCTGACCGCCCAGGTTCTGGAACATGGACTGCAGCTGGCTGGTCATCTCCTCCATGCCAGGAGGTGCCATGATTTCCACACCCATTGGCGCGGCGGCGAGATCGATCTCAATCTCTTTGTCATCCAGCTGGCCTTCGCGCAGCTTTTTGCGGAATGCCTGACGTGCCGCAGACGGTTCAGCCTGCTGTTCAGCCTGGCCCCAGTTGTTTTTCGCCGGCGGGATCAGCACGTCAAGAATACGCTCTTCAGCCATCTCTTCCGCGCGATAGCGGTTTTTCTCGATCGCCTGAACGCGAACCATCTTGATTGCCGAGTCGGTCAGATCGCGGATGATAGAGTCAACTTCTTTACCTACATAGCCCACTTCGGTGAACTTAGTGGCTTCAACTTTGATGAACGGCGCGTTAGCCAGTTTCGCCAGACGGCGAGCGATTTCGGTTTTACCGACACCGGTTGGGCCGATCATCAGAATGTTTTTTGGCGTCACTTCATGGCGCAGCTCTTCGTCGAGCTGCATGCGGCGCCAGCGGTTACGCAGAGCAATAGCCACGGAACGCTTGGCGTTATCCTGGCCGATAATATGTTTGTCCAGTTCGCTGACAATTTCGCGTGGGGTCATTTCAGACATGGGAGATCCTTACGCTTTAGAGGTCAATTCTTCGATGGTGTGGTTGTGGTTGGTATAGATGCAGATATCACCCGCAATATCCAACGCCTTCACAGCGATATCACGCGCATTCATGTCGGTATTCTCCAACAGTGCGCGAGCCGCAGCCTGGGCATAAGGGCCGCCAGAGCCGATGGCAATCAGGTCGTTTTCCGGCTGAATGACGTCACCGTTACCGGTGATGATCAGCGATGCGGTTTCATCGGCCACGGCCAGCAGCGCTTCGAGTTTGCGCAGCATGCGGTCGGTTCGCCAGTCTTTCGCCAGCTCCACGGCGGCTTTCACCAGATGACCCTGGTGCATTTCCAGTTTACGTTCAAACAATTCAAACAGCGTGAAAGCATCAGCCGTGCCGCCTGCAAAACCGGCGATCACTTTGTCGTTGTATAAACGACGGACTTTTTTCACGTTGCCTTTCATTACGGTATTACCCAGCGTGGCCTGGCCATCACCGGCGATTACCACGTGGCCGTTACGGCGTACACTTACTATTGTTGTCACGAGCAGACCCCCTGGTTACAGAATCGGGAAACAGAAGCCCTGAGCCTGTGCTCAGGGCTGAATAGAAAGATAGATGGGGGGGAATTTGGGGGTTTCAACCCCCGGAAGCAAGTCGGATGCAGTTTGTGTGACCGGCGACTTTCAAACGAGAAATGGTGCCATCGGCATTTTCTTTGCCTTTGACCGGGCCAATCACCACGCGATTCCAGCCGTTATTGGTGGTAATGCGCGAGTCAAATCCTTCAAATGCCAGCTGAGCACGGACCGTTTCGGCCTGCTCGGCACCTTTGAACGAACCGCACTGCACCATCCAGCGGCGTTCGTCTTTCTTCTCAGCCGTTTGCTTCGGTGCCTCGGTCTCTTTGGTGACCGGTGCGGCCTGCTGTGTTTTCGGCTGCTGCGCGGTGGTATGCGCAGGCGTCTGCAGCAGATCCTGATACGGTTGAGCCGTTTGCTTCTGCGTCTGGGCCTTTGGCTGCTGAGCAGGCTGAGACTGCGCCGTTCGCGTTTGCGGCTGCTGGTACGGCTGTTCCGTCACGCGCGGCTGCGCTTTAGGCTGCTGTACCGGCTGGTTTTGCGTCCACTGCTGCTGTTGTTGTTGCTGCTGAATCTGTGCCTGACGCTGGCGCTGCAGTTGCAGTGTTTGCTGACGCTGCGCCGGCGTTTGTTCATTCCACGGCACTTCATTCAGCTGCGTAGGCTGCTGGCGCATATCTGCCTGCATCTGTGCCAGCAACTGACGCTGTTCGTCCGTTAGCTGATCGGCATTTTTCACCTCGCCACCGGCGGATGGCTCGGTCGGCGCACGCACGCCAGGCTGACGGCTTTCCAGCTCTTTAATATAGCGCCAGCGCTCTTCAGGCTTCGGTGGCAGACCATTTCCAACCACTTTGTTGCCCTGAAGGGCCTCAGCCTCTTCTTTTTTATGGTGCGTGATAAAGTACAGGCCGCCGATGAAGGCCACCAGTACCGCCGCAGCAATAGCGACCATTGCTGGCGAGACAGCAGGCAGGTTACGTTGCTTTTTCTTTGCGCTACTCTTTTTGCGTCGCGAAGGTGCCGGCTGGCCGCGACGTACATAATCTCGTTGTGCCACTATCGTTTCGCTGTATTTATTCGTTCGTCAGTCCGCCATGTTACTTAAGCGGCGGGGCTTTGACCAGATAAGGGTGTCCTAAAGACATTTACTTTAAGTCAATGCCTGGGTAGAACCACGAATAATCAGTTCGCAGTCCAGCAATCTCGATCCGCTGCTAACTGTTTGACCCTGCAACTGATCGAGCAAAAGAAGCATCGCTTCACGGCCAATGTCGTAGCGTGGTTGCGAAACGGTTGAGAGCGGGGGATCGCAAAATTCTGAAAGCGAAATATTATCGAAACCGATAATCGACAAATCTTTCGGTATGCGCAGGCCGCGGCGTTTCGCATACGATAATGCCCCCAGCGCCATCACGTCGCTGTGGCAGAACACTGCGGTAGGCGGCTCAGGCAACGCCAGTAGTTTTTCCAGCGCCTGACCACCGGCTTCGAAGGAAAAATTACCGCGCGCAATGTAGTGCGGATCAACCGTCACGCCGGTTCGGCGAAGCGCCTGAACATAGCCCTGCAGGCGATAGTGACACAGCGGCATCTCTTCTGGCCCGGCAATGCAGCCAATCCGTTTATGCCCCAGCTCCTGCAGGTAGTTAACGGCGTTGAACGCGGCGGTCAGGTTATCAATATGCACCGTTGGCAGTTCCAGCTCCGGCGCAAACTCGTTGGCCATCACCATCGGCGGTAAATTGCGCTGCTCTTCAATGCTGGCATCAAACGGCAGGCGCGAACCAAGCAGCAGCATGCCGTCGATCTGCTTGGTGATAATGAGGTCGATAAAGGTTTTTTCCTGCTGATTCTGGTGCGCGCAGTCGCCAATGAGCACCAGATACCCTTGCTCCGCAGCGGTCACTTCGATGCCGCGAATAATTTCGCTGAAGAAGGGATCGCAGATGTCCGGCACAATCACCAGGATGGTCCGCGACTCATTACGTTTAACGTTACGCCCCATCGCCTGCGGGAAATACCCCACTTCCAGCGCGGCCTGTTCTACCCGGTTGCGGGTCGCCTGAGAGACTTTATCCGGGTTCATTAATGCGCGGGACACGGTTGCCGTAGAGACTTGTGCTTTCTGGGCAACGTCTTTCATGGTCGCCGTGGCAACCTCTTTCCTGGACTTCAACGTCTTCTCCTCGCCTGAACACCGAACTTCTGACGCCACCATTTTTACAGATAGTTAATGGAATCGGTTACAGAATTTTCATAAAAAGTGTGAGGGACGTTAAATTTTTCGATCCGGCTTCAGCCTTCGATGGGATCAACGTCAAGCACCCACTTCACTTTGCGCGCTTCTGGCAGGGTGTTGATCAAGGCCAGCGTGCCGCTGACGATGTGCTGTAAACGGATGCGCGAAGGGTGTTGCAGCAAAATCTGCCAGCGAAAACGTCCGCCGCGCTTGGGGGCCAGCGCCGGAACCGGCCCTAAAATCCACAGTTGATTATCAACCAGCGGGCTGGCCTGCAGAAGGTTTCTCAACTGCTGCAGGAAAAGCGGCGCCTGCTGGTTGTTATGATCTTCCGCGCGGATGATCACGTGGCTGGTCCACGGGGGAAGCTGCATGGTCTGGCGTTCAGCCAGCGCCTGCTCGGCAAAGGCGTCATAGCCTTTGTGCAGCAGGGTTTGCAGCAACGGATGCTCAGGATGGTGCGTTTGCAGTACCACTTCGCCCTGTTTCCCGGCGCGTCCCGCGCGTCCGGCCACCTGGGTATAAAGCTGGGCAAAACGCTCGGCTGAGCGGAAATCGGCAGAGAACAGTGCGCCATCGACATCCAGCAGGGCAACCAGCGTCACGTCCGGGAAGTGATGACCTTTGGCCAGCATCTGGGTGCCAATCAGGATGCGCGCGCCACCGCGATGCACTTCTGCCAGCTGCTGCTCCAGCGCCCCTTTACGGCTGGTGGTGTCCCTGTCGATTCGGGAAATGGGCACATCCGGGAAGAACGGCTCCAGGGCCTGTTCCAGCTGTTCAGTGCCCAGACCGACCGGCACGATGTGCGTTGACCCGCACGACGGGCACTGACGCGGCACCGGGCGCTGGCTGTCGCAGTGGTGGCAGCGCAAATGGCGCTGGGCCTGATGGAAGGTGTAGTAGTGGTCGCAGCGCGGGCATTCTGCGATCCAGCCGCAGTCGTGACACAGCAGTGCCGGGGCAAAGCCGCGTCTGTTGAGGAACAAAATAACCTGATTGCCCGCCTGCAAATGCTGACGCATCCGGGTGATAAGGACAGGTGCTAACCCCGCCTGCACCTGCTGACCTTTCAGGTCCAGCACGTGTTGAATGGCCGGACGCGCATTCCCCGCGCGACGCGTCAGGCGCAGCATATGGTATTTACGCTGACGAACATTATGCAGCGTTTCGAGCGCCGGGGTAGCAGAGCCCAGAATAATGGGGATTTGCTCGCTGTGCGCGCGATAGACGGCCAGATCGCGGGCGTGATACCGCCAGCCTTCCTGCTGCTTATAAGAGCTGTCGTGTTCTTCATCAATGACGATGACGCCAAGATTTTTGAACGGTGTAAACAGTGATGAACGGGTGCCAATCACGATCGCCGCTTCGCCGTTTTTCGCTTTCAGCCAGGCGCTGAGGCGTTCGCTGTCATTCAGGCCAGAGTGCAGCACCTCAACCGGCGCATTAAACCGCTCGCGAAAGCGCGCGATGGTTTGCGGCGTCAGGCCAATTTCCGGCACCATCACCAGCGCCTGTTTGCCCTGCGCGAGCACGTTTTCCAGCACACTGAGATAGACTTCTGTCTTGCCGGAACCGGTGACCCCGGCCAGTAGCCAGGCGGAGAAATGGCCGGAGGCACTGTGGATCGCCCCCACGGCGGTGGCCTGCTCGGTGTTCAGGCGCAGGCGATCGCCCGAGACGGAAAATCGCTCCCGCCAGTCATACAGGGCCGGAGCCTCGCTTGCCAGTTCGCTCAGCCCTTTTTTTCGTAGTGCCTGGAGCGCGGTTTCGCTGACTTCCATCTCATCGACCTGATGGCGCCAGATTTTCCCCTGACGCAGGGCGGCCAGCGCCTGCTGTTGTTTCTGGGAGCGCTTCAGGCTGTTAATGTCCACCGCCTGGCCCTGTTCGGTCGCAAACCAGTACCACATTGGCGCGTGGCTGGCGCTTTTGCCCTGGCGCAGCATAATCGGTAAAGCGTGGAACAGAACATCGCCAATCGGATGATGATAATAATCCGCCGCCCATAGTAGCAGTCGCCAGGTGCTGGTGGAGTAAACGGGCTCGCTGTCGAGCACCTCAACGACCGATTTCAGTTCGTTAAGCGGCAATTCGCTCTTGTCGCTGACGGAGACGACGATCCCTACGCGCTGCTGTTTGCCAAAGGGCACGGTCACGCGACAGCCCGCTTTAACGCTCATGCTGTCGGGCAGCAGATAATCAAACGTGCGGGGAAGCGGAACGGGCAGGGCAACGTGAGCGACGGGCATCGAATCTTCCTGACTTGAAAAGTGGCGCGTTAGTATACACATTAGTGAAAGCGGCGTGCGGATCAGTTTGCATACGTTGGTCAAATTCTGTATGATTCGCCGCCTTTGGTGTACTTTACGCCAAAGAACTTACATTCAACATCGCGTGGTGTCTGGCGTTAGGGCTGG
This sequence comes from Enterobacter sp. 50793107, assembly GCF_001463365.1. Taxonomy (NCBI): domain Bacteria; kingdom Pseudomonadati; phylum Pseudomonadota; class Gammaproteobacteria; order Enterobacterales; family Enterobacteriaceae; genus Enterobacter; species Enterobacter sp. 50793107. Next base: position 66,572 of record NZ_LNII01000083.1, read on the forward strand.
AAGAGCGACGCGGCCTTAACTGAGGTTCTCCCATGAAAAAAGATATTCACCCGAAATACGAAATGATTACTGCAAACTGCTCTTGCGGTAACTCTATCCAGATCCGCTCTACCGTGGGTCACGATCTGAACCTGGACGTGTGCGGCAAATGCCACCCGTTCTACACTGGTAAGCAGCGTGACGTTGCAACCGGTGGCCGTGTTGACCGCTTCAACAAGCGTTTCAGCATCCCGGGCGCTAAATAAGTTTCCCGAAAAAAAGGCACCGCAAGGTGCCTTTTTTGTATCCGCTTATCAGTATTCCCACGTCTCCGGGTCGATACCCAGTTCACGCATGATCACCTTCGCCTCTTCCGGGATTTCGTCGCTACGCTCTTTGCGCAGGTCGTCATCGTTCGGCAACGGTTGGCCGGTAAACGCATGCAGAAACGCTTCGCACAGCAGTTCGCTGTTGGTTGCGTGGCGCAGGTTGTTCACCTGACGACGCGTACGTTCATCGGTGAGGATCTTCAACACCTTCAGAGGAATGGAAACCGTAATTTTCTTTACTTGCTCACTCTTCTTACCGTGCTCAGCGTATGGGCTGATATATTCGCCGCTCCATTCAGCCATGAGATACCTTTAATCCTCTCAGTCATTAATCTAAAGGTGCAAAACCTGTAACCGTCGGTTTTGAACCGTAAACCTGCGTAGTTTACCGTAGAGACGATACCGTGGCACGGATATTGCCGCTGCAGCGTGCACTAAAGCATATAATTTTAACGGCTATTTGCGCATTGCTCAATCTATACGCAAAGAAGTTTAGATGTCCAGATGTATTGACGTCCATACTTTCAATGTTTACTCTGGTGCCTGACTTTTCACCTAATTAGCCAGGAAGCCTTCACCATGACGCGTAAACAGGCCACCATCGCAGTGCGTAGCGGATTGAATGATGACGAGCAGTACGGCTGTGTTGTCCCGCCGATTCATCTTTCCAGTACCTATAATTTCACCGGATTTAATGAACCCCGTGCGCATGACTACTCGCGTCGTGGCAACCCTACGCGTGATGTTACCCAGCGCGCGCTGGCGGAACTGGAAGGTGGCGCAGGGGCAGTATTAACCAATACCGGCATGTCTGCCATTCATCTGGTGACTACCGTGTTCCTGAAGCCGGGCGATCTGCTGGTTGCGCCGCACGACTGTTACGGCGGCAGCTATCGTCTGTTTGATAGCCTGGCAAAACGCGGCTGTTACCGGGTACTGTTTGTCGATCAAAATGACGAACAGGCGCTGAAACAGGCGCTGGCAGAGAAGCCGAAGCTGGTGCTGGTGGAAAGTCCAAGCAATCCATTGTTGCGCGTTGTCGATATTGCGAAAATTTGTCAGCTCACAAGGGATGCGGGAGCGATAAGTGTAGTGGATAATACGTTCCTCAGTCCGGCCCTTCAGAACCCACTGGCGCTGGGTGCAGATCTGGTATTGCATTCATGCACTAAATATCTGAACGGTCATTCTGATGTCGTCGCGGGCGTGGTGATTGCAAAAGATCCCGACGTTGTCACCGAACTGGCATGGTGGGCCAATAACATTGGCGTCACCGCCGGAGCCTTCGACAGCTATCTGCTGTTACGCGGGATTCGTACGCTGTCGCCGCGTATGGAGGTGGCACAGCGCAATGCCCAGGCGATTGTCGATTTCCTGAAAACGCAGCCGCTGGTGAAGAAGCTTTATCACCCGTCGCTGCCTGAAAACCAGGGGCACGAGATTGCCGCGCGTCAGCAGAAAGGGTTTGGCGCGATGTTAAGTTTTGAACTGGACGGTGACCAGCAAACGCTGCGTCGCTTCCTGAGCGGGCTGTCATTGTTTACGCTGGCGGAATCGTTAGGTGGGGTTGAAAGTTTGATCTCCCACGCCGCGACCATGACGCACGCAGGTATGGCACCAGAGGCACGTGCCGCCGCCGGGATTTCTGAGACGTTGCTGCGGATCTCAACCGGTATTGAAGATTCTGAAGATTTAATTGCCGATCTGGAAAATGGCTTCCGGGTCGCAGCCAAGGGGTAATCATGAGTGTGATAGCGCAGGCAGGGGCGAAGGGTCGTCAACTGCACAAGTTTGGTGGTAGTAGTCTTGCTGATGTGAAGTGTTACCTGCGCGTTGCAGGGATCATGACAGAGTATTCACAGCCGGGTGACATGATGGTTGTCTCCGCGGCGGGCAGCACCACCAACCAGCTGATTAGCTGGCTGAAATTGAGCCAGACCGATCGCCTCTCTGCGCATCAGGTGCAACAGTCCTTACGCCGTTACCAGAGCGAGCTGATTGCCGGTTTGCTGCCTGCAGACGTGGCGGATGGGCTAATTAGCGCTTTTACGCATGACCTTGAGCGTCTGGCCGCCCTGCTGGACAGCGGTATTACCGATGCGGTGTACGCCGAGGTGGTGGGTCACGGTGAAGTGTGGTCTGCGCGCCTGATGGCCGCCGTGCTGCAACATCTGGGCGTTGAGGCTGCCTGGCTCGACGCGCGTGATTTCCTGCGTGCCGAACGCGCCGCACAGCCACAGGTGGACGAAGGTCTATCCTACCCGCTGTTGCAACAGTTGCTGGTACAGCATCCGGGTAAACGCATTGTGGTGACCGGCTTTATCAGCCGCAGCAATGCCGGGGAAACCGTGCTGTTGGGGCGTAACGGCTCTGACTACTCGGCGACGCAAATCGGTGCCCTGGCGGGCGTGTCCCGCGTCACCATCTGGAGTGACGTCGCCGGTGTTTACAGTGCTGATCCACGTAAGGTGAAAGACGCCTGCCTGCTGCCGCTGCTGCGCCTGGATGAAGCCAGCGAGCTGGCACGTCTGGCCGCGCCGGTTCTGCACGCGCGTACGCTGCAGCCGGTTTCCGGCAGCGATATCGATTTGCAGTTGCGCTGCAGTTACACCCCGGATCAGGGCTCCACGCGCATCGAACGCGTGCTGGCATCCGGTACGGGGGCGCGTATTGTCACCAGCCACGACGACATCTGCCTGATTGAGTTCCAGGTCCCGGCGGGCCAGGACTTCAAACTGGCGCATAAAGATATCGACACGATCCTCAAACGTGCTCAGGTGCGTCCGCTGGCGGTTGGCGTACATAACGACCGTCAACTGCTGCAGTTCTGCTACACCGCCGAAGTGGCGGACAGCGCGCTAAAAATTCTGGATGAAGCGGGCCTGCCGGGCGAGCTTCGTCTGCGTCAGGGGCTAGCGCTGGTGGCGATGGTGGGCGCGGGCGTCACCCGTAACCCACTGCACTGCCACCGCTTCTGGCAACAGCTGAAAGGGCAACCGGTTGAATTTACCTGGCAGTCGGAAGAGGGCATCAGCCTCGTTGCCGTCCTGCGTAAAGGACCAACTGAGAGCCTGATTCAGGGTCTGCATACCTCTCTGTTCCGTGCGGAAAAACGCATCGGCCTGGTGTTGTTCGGTAAAGGCAACATCGGTTCTCGCTGGCTGGAGCTGTTCGCGCGCGAGCAGGTCACGCTCTCAGCACGTACCGGCTTTGAATTTATCCTCGCCGGGGTGGTGGACAGCCGCCGCAGTCTGTTGAACTACGAGGGGCTGGATGCCAGCCGCGCGCTTGCCTTCTTTAATGATGAAGCGGTTGAACAAGACGAAGAGGCGCTGTTCCTGTGGATGCGCGCGCACCCGTATGACGATCTGGTGGTGCTGGACGTTACTGCCAGCGAACAGCTTGCCGATCAGTATCTTGATTTCGCCAGCCACGGTTTCCACGTCATCAGTGCGAACAAACTGGCGGGGGCAAGCAGCACCGATAAGTACCGTCAGATCCACGACGCGTTCGAAAAAACCGGTCGTCACTGGCTCTATAACGCCACCGTAGGCGCGGGTCTGCCGGTTAACCATACCGTGCGCGATCTGATTGAAAGCGGCGACAGCATTCTGGCGCTGAGCGGTATTTTCTCCGGTACGCTCTCCTGGCTGTTCCTGCAGTTTGATGGCACCGTACCGTTCACTGACCTGGTGGATCAGGCGTGGCAGCAGGGGCTAACCGAACCCGATCCCCGCGTCGATCTTTCCGGTAAAGATGTGATGCGTAAGCTGGTGATCCTGGCGCGTGAAGCCGGTTATGACATTGAACCCGGCGCTGTTCGCGTCGAGTCGCTGGTGCCGGCAGGCTGCGAGGAAGGATCCATTGATCACTTCTTTGAAAACGGTGATGAACTGAACGAGCAGATGCTGCAACGTCTGGAAGCCGCAAACGAGATGGGGCTGGTGCTGCGCTATGTGGCGCGTTTCGAGGCCAACGGTAAAGCGCGTGTGGGGGTTGAGGCGGTGCGTCCTGAACATCCGCTGGCGGCGCTGCTGCCGTGCGATAACGTCTTTGCAATCGAAAGCCGCTGGTACCGCGATAACCCACTGGTGATCCGTGGCCCGGGTGCAGGGCGTGATGTCACCGCCGGGGCGATCCAGTCGGACATCAATCGTCTCGCTAAGTTGCTGTAATCCCGCGTGTTCCCTCTCCCGGTGGGAGAGGGCCAGGGTGAGGGCAAGCAACCGCACTCACCCCATCATGAATTTCCTTCATCTTCCCTGAGCATTCCTCACCGTTATTGTTGATTATTTCTGTTGACGTCACTCCGCTTTTCCGTCATTTTTACATCTGGACGTCTAAACGTATAGAAGTTCACAACACAACAAACAACGACACGCGAAAGATAGAGGTAAGGTATGAGCTTTTTTCACGCCAACCAGCGGGAAGCCCTGAATCAGAGCCTGGCCGAAGTAAATGGCCAGATTAACGTCTCTTTTGAATTTTTCCCGCCGCGCACCAGTGAAATGGAGCAAACCCTCTGGAGCTCTATCGATCGCCTGAGCAGCCTGAAACCGAAATTTGTCTCCGTGACCTACGGCGCGAACTCCGGCGAGCGTGACCGTACGCACAGCATTATTAAAGGCATTAAAGACAGAACCGGTCTGGAAGCGGCGCCGCATCTGACCTGTATCGACGCCACCGGTGACGAGCTGCGTGCTATCGCCCAGGATTACTGGAATAACGGGATTCGTCATATCGTCGCCCTGCGCGGCGACCTGCCGCCGGGTAGCGGTAAGCCCGAAATGTATGCGGCGGATCTGGTCGCGCTGCTGAAAGACGTTGCCGATTTTGATATCTCCGTGGCGGCGTACCCGGAAGTGCATCCGGAAGCGAAAAGCGCTCAGGCCGACCTCCTTAACCTGAAGCGTAAAGTGGATGCCGGTGCGAACCGGGCCATTACTCAGTTCTTCTTTGATGTGGAAAGCTACCTGCGCTTCCGCGACCGCTGCGTTTCTGCGGGTATCGACGTGGAAATCATCCCGGGTATTCTGCCGGTCTCTAACTTCAAACAGGCGAAGAAATTTGCCGATATGACCAACGTACGCATTCCGCTGTGGATGTCCAAAATGTACGAAGGGCTGGACGATGATCCGGAAACACGCAAGCTGGTGGGTGCCAATATCGCAATGGACATGGTGAAAATTTTAAGTCGGGAAGGGGTAAAAGATTTCCACTTCTACACGCTGAACCGCGCGGAAATGAGCTACGCCATTTGTCATACGCTCGGTGTTCGCCCGGCGTAATAAACATCAAGCCCTCCTGAATGGAGGGCTTTTTAGTCTGGCTAAAAGTTAAAAGGTATTAGCTATCGAATCTGTGGATTAATTCAACTATATCTTATTGCTAGTGGTGTATATCGTAACGGTAACACTGTAAAAGGGAGCATAGCGATGAGCACGTCAGACGAGAGCAATAAAGCGGCATCAGTCGGCAAATGCCCGTTCCACCAGGGCGGCGTCGATCACAGCGCGGGGGCAGGTACAGGCAGCCGCGACTGGTGGCCAAAACAACTCCGCATCGATCTTCTTAACCAACATTCCAATCGTTCGAACCCTCTGGGTGAAGACTTCGACTACCGCAAAGAATTTAGCAAGCTGGATTACTCCGCCCTCAAGGGCGATCTCAAAGCACTCTTAACCGACTCTCAACCGTGGTGGCCTGCCGACTGGGGCAGCTATGCGGGCCTGTTTATTCGCATGGCCTGGCACGGTGCAGGAACCTATCGTTCCGTCGACGGGCGCGGCGGTGCCGGACGCGGTCAACAGCGCTTTGCGCCGCTGAACTCCTGGCCAGATAACGTCAGTCTGGATAAAGCTCGCCGTCTGCTGTGGCCGATCAAGCAAAAATATGGTCAAAAAATCTCCTGGGCCGACCTGTTTATTCTTGCGGGTAACGTGGCGCTGGAAAACTCCGGCTTCCGCACCTTTGGTTTTGGTGCCGGGCGTGAAGATGTCTGGGAACCGGATCTCGACGTTAACTGGGGGGATGAAAAAGCCTGGCTGACACATCGTGACCCGGAAGCGCTGGCGAAACGTCCGCTGGCGGCCACTGAAATGGGGCTGATCTACGTTAACCCGGAAGGACCAAACGCCAGCGGTGAACCGCTGTCCGCGGCGGCAGCCATTCGCGCCACCTTCGGTAACATGGGAATGAACGACGAAGAGACCGTGGCGCTGATTGCCGGGGGGCATACGCTCGGTAAAACTCATGGTGCGGGTGAAGCAACGCACGTTGGCACAGACCCGGAAGCGTCTCCGATTGAAGCGCAGGGCCTGGGCTGGGCCAGCACGCACGGTACCGGTATTGGCGCTGACGCCATTACTTCCGGTCTGGAAGTCATCTGGTCACAAACCCCGACCCAGTGGAGCAACTACTTCTTCGAGAACCTGTTCAAATACGAATGGGTACAAACCCGTAGCCCGGCCGGTGCGATTCAGTTTGAAGCCGTGGACGCGCCTGAGATCATGCCAGACCCGTTCGACCCGTCGAAAAAACGCAAACCGACTATGCTGGTTACCGACCTGACGCTGCGTTTTGACCCGGAATTCGAAAAAATTTCCCGTCGCTTCCTGAACGATCCGCAGGCTTTCAACGAAGCCTTCGCCCGCGCGTGGTTCAAACTGACCCACCGCGATATGGGGCCAAAATCGCGTTATCTTGGCCCGGAAGTGCCGAAAGAAGATCTGATCTGGCAGGATCCGCTGCCGGAGGCAGTATTCAATCCGACCAAAGAGGACATTGAGAGCCTGAAGGCGGAAATTGCAGCAACCGGGCTCTCCGTCAGCGAACTGATTTCCGTGGCATGGGCGTCAGCCTCTACCTTCCGCGGCGGTGACAAGCGTGGCGGTGCCAACGGTGCACGTCTGGCGCTTGCGCCTCAGCGCAACTGGGATGTTAATGCCGCAGCCGTACGTGCATTGCCTGCTCTGGAAGCTATTCAGCGCACCACCAATAAAGCCTCACTGGCCGATATCATCGTGCTCGCGGGTGTGGTAGGCGTTGAGCAGGCGGCGAAAGCGGCAGGCGTTTACGTCACCGTACCGTTCACGCCGGGCCGTGTGGATGCACGTCAGGATCAAACGGATATCGATATGTTTAACCTGCTTGAACCGATTGCTGACGGTTTCCGTAACTATCGTGCGCAGGTTGATGTTTCCACCACCGAATCGCTGCTGATTGATAAAGCCCAGCAGTTGACGTTAACCGCACCAGAAATGACGGTGCTGATCGGCGGCCTGCGCGTACTGGGTGCAAACTTTGACGGCAGTAAAAATGGTGTGTTCACCAACCGCGAAGGCGTGCTGAGCAATGACTTCTTCGTGAACCTGCTGGATATGAACACCCAGTGGAAGGCGACCGATGAATCGAACGAGCTGTTTACCGGAAGCGATCGCACCAGCGGTGAAGTGAAATACACCGCCACTCGCGCTGACCTGGTCTTCGGCTCTAACGCTGTCCTTCGCGCGCTGGCAGAGGTGTACGCCAGCAGTGATGCTCACGAGAAGTTCGTTCGCGACTTCGTTGCAGCGTGGGCGAAGGTGATGGATCTGGACCGTTTTGACGTGAAATAAACATTGAGCCGGGTACGCGTAGCGCACCCGGCTTTTTTGTTACTCCCACTCCTGCAGGAAACGCTGTCCATACTGGTCGGCAACCAGCAGTGCCGCGTAAACCTGATCCGGCGACACGCCACCCGGCATGTTGTGGATGGTCTCTCCCTCAGCGCAAGACGCTTCGGCAATCAGGCGCATTTTGGCCGGAATGTCTTCTTTGATATTCAGCTGCGCCAGCGTGATCGGCAATCCAACGCTGTGGCAAAGTGCCGCGACGGTTTCGATCTCCTCAACCGGCGCGTTTTCCAGCACCAGTTGCGTCAGCGTACCAAACGCCACTTTTTCACCGTGGTAGAAGTGATGCGCATCCGGCACTGCCGTCATCCCGTTGTGAATGGCATGCGCTGCCGCCAGCCCGCCGCTTTCAAACCCTACGCCGCTCAGATAGGTATTGGCTTCGATAATGCGTTCCAGCGCCGGGGTTACTACGTGCTGCTCGGCGGCCAGCATCGCTTTCTCGCCCTCTTCAATCAGCGTGTTGTAGCACAGCTCGGCAAGCGCTAACGCGGCCTGTGTGCACTTGCCGCCCGCCATGGTGGTCGCGCCACTGCGGGAACAGGCACGCGCTTCAAACCAGGTGGCAAGGGCATCACCAATTCCGGCGGCCAGCAGACGCGGCGGCGCACCAGCCACCACTTTGGTGTCGACAATCACCATATTGGGGTTATGCGGCAGCATCAGATAGCGTTCAAATTCGCCGCTGTCGGTGTAAATCACAGAAAGGGCGCTGCACGGGGCATCGGTGGAGGCGATAGTCGGGGCGATAGCGACCGGCACGTCCATAAAATGTGCCAGCGCTTTGGCGGTATCCAGCGTTTTACCGCCGCCAATGCCCAGCACCGCCATGCAGTCCGCACTGTCGGCCAGTTTTTTCAGACGATCGATCTCATTTTGCGAACATTCGCCGCCAAACGGCGCGATTTCGGCATGTAGCTCTGCATTTTTAAAACTCTGGCGCAGGGTCTCTTCGGCAAAACCCAGCACAAATTTATCGCCAACAACCAGCCAGCGTGTAGCCAGAGGTTTCAGATAGTCGCCGAGACGGGTGAGAACATCAGCGCCCTGGATATATTTCCCCGGCGATTGAATGATACGGTCCATAACATATCTCCCTTAGAGGTTGAGGTTACCAAACGCGTTTTTCCAGTCCTGCTCGAACTTCTCTATTGCTGACTCTACCGCCGGCGTGCCGAGCATTTGTTGCGCTACATCTAAGGGAAGCGTGATTGCTTCACATCCGGCGAGCAGGCAGTCCAGCGCCTGGCGTGGCGTTTTGAAGCTGGCTGCCAGCACCTTGCTCTCCGGTGCATGCTGTTCCAGCAGGGATTGCAGCTCCTGAACCATGCGAATGCCGTCCCCGCCCTGGGCATCCACGCGGTTTACGTATGGCGCGACATATATTGCCCCGGCCAGCGCGGCCAGCAGGCCTTGCGCGGCGCTGTACACGGCGGTACCCAGCGTAGTGATGCCCGCTGTTTTTAGCGCCTTAATGGCGATAAGCCCCTGGGCGGTGACCGGGATTTTCACCACGATATCCGGGATAGCATTGCTCAGGCGTTTGGCTTCGGCCACCATGCCTTCTGCGTCGCGGCTCATTGTCTGGGCGAACAGCCTGCCTTTCGGTCCAATGGCGTTTTGCAGGCGCGGCAGCACCTCCCAGATTGACTCACGGCTGGCGGCAATGATGCTCGGATTGGTGGTGACGCCTGCAAGGGGGAAAACGCGCGCAAGGCGTTCTACTTCTGCCACGTTGGCGGTATCCAGATACAGTTCCATTATTTTTCCTCGTTTTAGAGTTCTAATTCGTGTTGCAGCAGGGAAGCGATAGCCTCCTGGGAACTGGCATTAACCAGAGCACTGCGAAAATCGTTATGCATGATGCGACGGGCCAGGCGGGAGAAAATACGCATATGCTGGTCGCCAGCAGCGTGTTTATTCAGCGTCAGCATGATGATGAATTGCGCCTCCTCGTCACCCCACGTAACGGGCGCTTTCAGGCGTGCGACGCTGATAGTGGATTGCTCAATGTGTTCTGATTTGCTGTGTGGAATGGCGAATCCAAAACCCAACCCGGTGGAAAATACGGCTTCGCGTGCCCATAAATCGGCTTCCAGCTTGCGCGGATAGCGGCATCGCCCGGCGAGCAAAATGTTATCGGTCATGCCTTTCATGACCTCTTCTTTACTGTTCCAGTCGTTATCCAGAGAAATACAGCGTGGCGTCACCAGTGGCGTATCCTGCTGATTCATACGGAACTGGGCGAGCAGATGTTCTACTTCAAGCGAGGTGCGACACGCCATGGCCTGGTTCAACAGCTGGCGACAGGCGCGGCTATCAAGCTGCGCCAGGCGTGCTTTGGTGGCAGGAATGGCAGGGGAGCCCATGCTCAGTTCGTCCAGCCCCAGCCCCACCAGCAGCGGCAGTACCGACCCTTTCGCGCCTAACTCACCGCAGAGGCCAATCCACTTACCCTGACGGTGAACGGCCTGCACCGCGTAGTCCAGCGCCCGCAGGAAGGCGGGGTTCAGGCTGTTGTAATGGCGCGTGACTTTGGCGTTGTCGCGGTCGACGGCAAGCAGATACTGTGTCAGGTCATTGCTGCCGATGCTAAAGAAATCAATCTCTTCGCAGCACTGATCGATGATGAACATCACCGAGGGGACTTCCAGCATAATGCCGAGTGGGATTTTCTCATCAAACGGAATATGTTCAGCCCGGAGCTGCTGCTTCGCGTCGGCGAGCTTCTCTTTCACCCACAGGATCTCCTCCATGGAGGAGATCATCGGGATCATAATTTTAAGGTTTCCGTGGGCAGAGGCGCGAAGGATCGCCCGAAGCTGGGTCGTGAACAGCGAAGAATACTCTTCATATATGCGTACGGCGCGGTAGCCGAGGAAGGGATTGTTCTCAGCTGGAATATTCAGGTACTCCACCGGCTTGTCGCCGCCGATATCCATAGTACGCACAATAATGCTACGGCTATTTGCACTTTCCAGTGCCTGACAGAAAATGTTGTATAACTCGTTTTCGCCGGGTGCGCTGGCACGATCCATATAGAGCATTTCGGTGCGGAACAGGCCCACGCCTTCGGCACCATTTCCAAATGCTGCCTGGGCCTCCACCGCGTGGGCAATATTGGCGGCAATTTCTACCCGTAGGCCGTCGGCGGTTCTGGCTTCACGGTCAAGCCAGACGCGCTGTTGCTCGCGTATCGCCTGCTGGACGCGCGCTTCCTGCTGATAGTAACGCGCTACGGCGTCACTGCCATTGACGACCACCGCACCGGCATTGCCGTCCACAAATACAGGCTGATTGCGCCATTGCAGCAGGCTTTCACTGTTGACGCCAACCAGCGTCGGAATATTGAAGGAACGCGCGAGGATCACGGTATGCGAGGTGGTGCCGCCACTTTTCAGCAGCAGTCCTTTTAGCTGCGTTTTATCGAGTTCAAGAAACTGACCGGGAGTCAGATCGTCAGCAAGGCAGATGCTCGGCTGCGTCAGCTGGCCGTGAGCCGGGAAACGCGCTTCACCATAGATATGTTGTAAAAGCTGGTAGCAGATGTCGCGCACGTCGAGCACCCGCTCCTGCAAATAGGTGCTACTGGAACGGGAGAACGTGTCGCAGAAATGGTTCGCCGTGGCGATGATGGCCTGGGCGCAGCTTAGACCCTGGCTGACCCCTGACAGGAGGTGCTGACGCAGCGAGGTATCTGTAGCCAGCGAGCGGTGGGCTTCAAGAATAGCGCTGGCAGTACTGTCGCTGTCCAGGGCGCGCAGCTCAATGTGTTTGATCAGCTGCGTCAGGCCATTATCCAGCGCCGACTGCTCAGCTTCCACGCTTTGCGCGTCGGGCAAATCGGTCAGGGCGTTGAGATCCAGCGAGGACAATAACGTCAGGACGCCATGTGCACTCCCGCTGCATACCGGAGTAGCGCGAAACAGCGTCGGGTTCAGGCGTGTCAGGGATTCAGGTAAGGGATCCAGTTCCGTGCTGATTACCCCTTCAAGCGGCGCGTCGCAATGCGGAAACTCCTCTCTTAGCCACAGCTCCAGCCGCTGCCGGGCATGCTGCTCGTCTTCACCGTTTATCACCAGGCGACAGGCATCGCCTGCCAGCGTATCGGTACCAATCAGCGCCAGCGCGCTTTTGGCGTCGCCTTTACGATCCGTACGCAGGTTATGCCACTCAATTTGCGAGATAAACGTGTTGCACAGCGTTTCTACATGACTTGCAGGACGCGCGTGAACGCCGTTGGGCAATTCACAGGTAAATTCCACTACCAGAGCCATACACACTCCTGAAACTAATCGTCAATTATGCGGAACAGCATACGAGCGTGATGATGAGGCGCGCCATGTGACAAAACTGCCAAAAACTGGACAAATGTAATGTCACCTTAAAATTGAGATTTCACTCACAAGTTGTGACTTTTTGCGTAATGCGAAGTCGATGAGAAATGTCGAGGCGGATCGCATTTTCATTCCGATATTACAAAAATCCAGTAAATGGCCTTTTTGTCTCCTGTCCGCCGTCTTCCTGATTGCCTATTGTTTGCCACAACATCTTTGTGGATAAAGGCCTGGAGCGGCATATGAAAGCGTTGGTGCATATTCTCAAGAACACGCGACAGCATCTGATGACAGGGGTGTCGCACATGATCCCGTTTGTGGTCTCGGGCGGCATTCTGCTGGCGGTTTCGGTCATGCTATACGGCAAAGGTGCGGTGCCCGATGCCGCAACCGATCCCAATCTGAAAAAGCTCTTTGACATCGGTGTGGCGGGTTTAACACTGATGGTGCCATTCCTCGCCGCCTATATTGGTTATTCCATTGCAGAACGCGCCGCGCTTGCTCCCTGTGCTATTGCCGCCTGGGTGGGCAACAGCTTCGGTGCAGGGTTCTTTGGCGCAATTATCGCCGGGATTTTCGGTGGCATTGTCGTCTGGTATCTGAAAAAGCTGCCCGTGCCGAAAGTGCTGCGTTCCGTTATGCCTATCTTCATCATCCCGATTATCGGCACGTTTATTACCGCAGGCATCATGATGTGGGGACTGGGCGAGCCTGTAGGCGCGCTTACTACCGGTCTCACTCAGTGGCTGCAAGGCATGCAGCAGGGCAGCATTGTAGTACTCGCCATTATTATCGGTCTCATGCTGGCGTTCGACATGGGCGGCCCGGTCAACAAAGTGGCTTATGCCTTCATGCTGATTTGCGTTGCGCAAGGCGTCTATACCGTCGTTGCAATTGCCGCCGTGGCCATTTGCATACCGCCGCTGGGGTTAGGCCTGGCAACGCTTATCGGCCGTAAGAATTTTACCGGTGAAGAACGTGAAGCAGGTAAAGCGGCGCTGGTGATGGGCTGCGTGGGTGTCACCGAGGGAGCGATTCCGTTTGCCGCAGCGGACCCGCTACGCGTGATTCCTTCCATTATGTTGGGCTCCGCCTGCGGCGCGGTCACGGCTGCGGTTATGGGCGCGCAATGCTATGCCGGATGGGGCGGGTTAATTGTGCTTCCCGTGGTGGACGGCAAGCTCGGCTATATCGCGGCGGTTGCCGTGGGTGCAGTGGTGACGGCGGTCAGCGTCAACGTGCTAAAGCGTATTGCCCGAAAGAACACAAAGCAGGTCGAGGAAAAAGAGGATGACCTGGATCTGGATTTCGAAATTAACTGAGTGAGGAAGAGAACATGGCTCGAATTATCGCAGTAACCGCATGTCCGTCTGGCGTTGCCCATACCTATATGGCTGCCGAAGCGCTGGAAAGCGCCGCAAAAGCGAAAGGCTGGGAAGTGAAGGTAGAAACGCAGGGGTCGATTGGTCTTGAGAACGAACTGACGGCAGAGGATATCGCCGCAGCAGATATGGTGATCCTGACTAAAGATATCGGCATTAAATTCGAAGAGCGTTTTGCCGGGAAAACCATCGTGCGCGTCAATATCAGCGACGCGGTAAAACGTGCCGACGCCATCATGAACAAAATCGATGCCCACCTGGCGCAAACCGCCTGATGCTCTCCCGCCCTTCGGGGCGGGCTGGTTTTTTCCGTTACAGGAGTTCCCTCATGACGAATCGTATACCGCGTTTGAAAAATGCGCTCTTTGCCAACCCTCGCGAGATCTCGCTTGAACGTGCGCTGCTCTATACAGCCAGCCATCAACAGACGGAAGGCGAACCGGTTATTCTCCGTCGCGCGAAAGCAACGGCGCACATTCTCGACCATGTGGAAATCGCGATTCGTGATGAAGAACTGATTGCCGGAAACCGCACCGTTAAGCCGCGTGCAGGCATTATGTCTCCGGAGATGGATCCCTACTGGTTGCTTAAGGAGCTGGACCAGTTCGCCATCCGTCCGCAGGATCGCTTTGAAATCAGCGATGAGGATAAGCAGACCTACCGTGAGGTGCTGTATCCCTATTGGGAAAACCGGTCGATGAAGGATTTCATCAACAGCCAGATGACGGAGGAGGTGAAGGCCGCCGTAGGGACGCAGATTTTTAGCGTCAACCAAACGGATAAAGGGCAGGGGCATATCATTATTGATTATCCTCGCCTGCTTAATAACGGGCTGGGCGCGCTGGTGGCGGAAATGCGTGAACGCTGCGCTCGTGATACGCAAAACACGTTCTATGCAGCGGCGCTCATTCTGCTCGAAGCGTCCCAGCGCCATATTCTGCGTTATGCGGCGCTCGCTGAAGAACTGGCTCAGAGCAGCGATGCTACTCGCCGCGAAGAATTGCTGGCAATGGCCGACATCTCGCGACACAACGCACAGCATAAGCCGCAAACCTTCTGGCAGGCGTGTCAGCTGTTCTGGTACATGAACGTCATTTTGCAGTACGAATCTAACGCCAGTTCGCTCTCCATCGGGCGTTTTGATCAGTATATGCTGCCGTTTTATCAGGCCTCGTTAACGCAGGGAGACGATCCAGCGTTTCTGAAAGAGTTGCTGGAGTCGCTGTGGGTGAAGTGTAACGATGTGGTGCTCTTGCGCTCGACCAGCAGTGCCCGTTATTTTGCCGGGTTCCCGACCGGGTATACCGCGCTGCTGGGTGGCCTGACGGAAAACGGGCGTAGCGCGGTGAACGTGCTTTCGTTCCTGTGTCTGGATGCCTACCAGAGCGTTCAGCTTCCCCAGCCTAACCTCGGCGTACGGGTAAACGAACTGATCGACCGGCCTTTCCTGCTGAAAACAGCGGAGACTATTCGGCTGGGCACCGGCATTCCACAGATTTTTAACGATGAAGTGATAGTACCTGCCTTTTTGAATCGCGGCGTGTCGCTGGAAGATGCGCGTGACTATGCGGTTGTCGGCTGCGTTGAACTGTCGATTCCAGGGAAAACTTACGGCCTGCATGATATCGCCATGTTTAACCTGCTGAAGGTAATGGAAATCGCCATGCAGGAGAACGAAGGTAATAGCGGGCTGACGTACGAGGGGTTAATTGAACATATACGCGCCAGGATTAATCACTACATTGCACTGATGGTGGAAGGAAGCAACATTTGCGATATCGGCCATCGCGACTGGGCGCCTGTGCCGTTGCTCTCCTCCTTTATCAGCGATTGTCTGGAAACGGGGAAAGACATTACTGACGGTGGCGCGCGCTATAACTTCTCCGGCGTGCAGGGGATTGGTATTGCTAATTTGAGCGACTCGCTTCACGCCCTGAAAGGGCTGGTGTTTGAACAGCAGCGCTTAAGTTTTGACGAGCTGCTGGCGGTGTTAAAAGCGAATTTTGCCACCCCGGAGGGCGAAAAGGTACGCGCGCGGCTGATCAATCGCTTTGAGAAATACGGTAATGATATCGACGATGTCGACAATATCAGTGCGGAACTGCTGCGCCATTACTGTAAAGAGGTCGAAAAATACCGCAACCCGCGTGGTGGAATCTTCACGCCTGGCTCGTATACCGTCTCCGCCCATGTGCCGCTTGGCGCGGTCGTGGGGGCTACGCCGGATGGCCGCCTGGCGGGTGAACAGCTGGCAGATGGAGGGCTTTCTCCGATGCTCGGCCAGGATATGCAAGGGCCGACGGCTGTGCTGAAGTCGGTGAGCAAGCTGGATAACTATCTGTTATCTAACGGTACGCTGCTAAACGTTAAATTCACCCCCGCCACGCTGGAAGGCGATGCCGGGTTGCAGAAGCTGGCGGACTTCCTCCGTGCGTTTACGCAGCTTAAGTTACAGCATATCCAGTTCAACGTGGTCAACGCGGAAACCCTGCGTGAGGCGCAGCGGCGTCCTCAGGATTTTGCCGGGCTGGTGGTACGCGTTGCCGGCTACAGCGCCTTCTTTGTTGAGCTGTCGAAGGAGATCCAGGATGACATTATCCGTCGGACCGCGCATCAGCTGTGACGTCGTTGAAACACGCGCCGACGTAGCGCGTATTTTCAATATTCAGCGTTATTCGTTGAACGACGGAGCAGGTATTCGCACGGTAGTCTTCTTCAAAGGCTGTCCTCACCGTTGCCCGTGGTGCGCCAATCCTGAGTCGATCTCGCCGAAAATAGAGACGGTTCGCCGGGAGAGCAAATGTTTGCACTGCGCTCCCTGCCTGCGTGATGCGGACGAGTGCCCGTCCGGCGCGTTTGAACGCATCGGACGCGACGTGACGCTGGATGAGCTGGAACGCGAAGTGATGAAGGATGACGTCTTCTTTCGCTCATCGGGAGGCGGGGTGACGCTGTCAGGCGGGGAAGTATTAATGCAGGCACCCTTTGCGACGCAGCTGCTTAAGCGTTTGCGCCGCTACGGTATTCATACCGCTATTGAGACGGCGGGAGATGCGCCCCTGTCCCGATTGCTGCCGCTGGCTCGCCAGTGTGATGAAGTACTGTTTGACCTGAAGATTATGGATCCTGAGCAGGCACGTTCGGTGACGGCAGTAAATCTTCCCAGAGTGCTGGAAAACCTTACGCAACTGGTGGCCGAAGGCATAAACGTCATCCCCCGTGTGCCGCTTATTCCGGGCTATACGCTAACTGACGCCAACATGGCGAGCGTGCTGGCATTTTTATTGCCTTCAGGGATACGGCAGCTGCATTTATTACCGTTTCACTCTTATGGTGAACCAAAATACCGTCTGCTTGGGCAACAATGGTCGATGCGGGAGTTGAGTCCTCCGACAGCTGACGAGGTCGCGGCAATGCGCCGTATGGCCGAAGATAAAGGGTTTCATGTCACCATTGGAGGTTAAAAATGACAGTAATAGCAGGGCGTCATCTGGTGGCGGTAACCGCGTGCGTGAGCGGCGTGGCGCATACGTACATGGCCGCAGAACGGCTGGAGCGGATTTGCCAGCAGGAGAAATGGTCAGTGCGCATTGAGACGCAAGGAGCGTTAGGCATTGAAAGTGAGTTGACGGAGGACGATATCCGCCGCGCCGATGTCGTATTACTTATCACGGATATTGAGCTGGCGGGCAACGAACGCTTCGAATTCGCCCGCTATGTGAAATGCGGCATTAATGCTTTCCTGCGGGACCCGCAAAAGGTCATGGCAGCGGTACGAAAAATGGTATCCGCACCGCAGCATACGCAGGTCATTCTGGATTAGCCGCTTTTCCGATTAGCTGGCTGTGATACTGACGACGGTATTCCGACGGCGAGCGCTCCGTGTTTTTACGGAATAAACGGCAGAAATAGTTACTGTCGACAAAACCGCAGGCATGCGCCACTTCTTTTACCTTTAAGTCATACCCTTTCAGCAACTGACGCGCGTGCTCCAGCCGCGTGTGGGTCAGGTACTCATTAAAACCTACCGCGCCGGTTTTCTGAAAAAGATGCGATAAATAGTTCGGAGAGATGTAAAACGCCTGCGCTACGGATTCCCGGGTAAGCGGGGTCGCATAATGTTCATCGATATAAACGCGAATAGCTTCAAACAGCGCCTGACTTCGGGAGGCGGTCTGGATCTGGCTACCCAACAAATCGACGCAGTGGCTAAGCAGGCTGGCAACAATCAGTCGCGCTGTTTGCTGCTCGTGCGGCTGCATCTGCATTTCATGAAGCGTCTGTAACAGGAAGGATCCGATGCGTGGCCCCCGACGGGCGACGTGCTGTTTTGCAAGATTACGAGCATCCACGCCGTTCCAGTGTAAAAGACTAAATCCAAGCTGCTGTTTACCAAACAGGATGCTCAGCGTTGTCGCGGGCGTTTGCCATTGCGGATCGTTCCAGCCTCCCGCCGGAACGTATAAAACATCACCCTGCTGTAATACGCAAGCCGCCTGGTCTTTCACCGAGCCTTCGAGCACGATCTCCAGACGGGGGAAATCAACCTGCAGGGCGAGTTCGGGTGCGCAGAGGGCGGGGTTGGCGAAATGAACCTGACGTAGCGGCATCGTACCGCTAATCAGGTCAGTCAGGATGTGGGTAATATCATGCTGCATGGTGTAAATACCGAGGTATTGCCGGGTGGCGCTGACGCTTACCCGGCCTACCTGTCGTAGGCCCGGCAAGCGAAGCGCCGCCGGGCAGTGAGCATTAGCCGGTGTTACGCATACCCGCTGCAACGCCCGCAATTGTCACCATCAGCGCTTGTTCTACGCGTGGATCCGGATCTTTACCTTCCTCTTCCGCCAGACGTGAACGGTGCAGCAGCTCCGCCTGCAGGACGTTCAGTGGGTCGGTATAGATGTTACGCAGCTGGATAGACTCGGCAATCCACGGCAGATCGGCCATTAGATGGGAGTCGTTGGCGATATCCAGCACCACTTTGATGTCGCCTTCCAGCAGTTCGCGCAGCTCTTTACCCAGCGCCCACAGCTCTGGTTTCACCAGGCGCTGATCGTAGTATTCCGCCAGCCACAGGTCAGCTTTCGAGAAGACCATCTCCAGCATACCCAGACGGGTAGAGAAGAATGGCCAGTCGCGGCACATGGTTTCCAGTTCGTTCTGTTTGCCATCTTCCACCACCTTCTGCAGCGCCGCACCGGCACCCAGCCAGGCTGGCAGCATCAGACGGTTCTGCGTCCAGGCGAAGATCCACGGGATTGCACGCAGAGACTCCACGCCGCCGGTCGGACGACGCTTGGCCGGACGTGAACCCAGCGGCAGTTTGCCCAGCTCCTGCTCTGGCGTAGCAGAGCGGAAGTAAGGTACGAAGTCTTTGTTTTCACGCACGTAGCCGCGGTACAGGTCGCATGAGATGTCAGACAGCTCATCCATAATGCGGCACCAGGACTCTTTCGGCTCCGGTGGTGGCAGCAGGTTTGCTTCAAGAATCGCACTGGTATAGAGCGACAGGCTGCTGATGGTCACTTCCGGCAGGCCGTATTTGAAGCGGATCATCTCGCCCTGTTCGGTCACGCGCAGGCCGCCTTTCAGGCTTCCCGGCGGCTGAGAGAGCAGCGCCGCGTGCGCAGGCGCACCGCCACGGCCAATGGAGCCACCGCGACCGTGGAACAGCGTCAGCTCAATACCGGCTTTCTCGCAGGTTTTGATCAGCGCGTCCTGCGCCTGATACTGCGCCCAGGATGCCGCCATCACGCCCGCATCTTTTGCGGAGTCGGAATAGCCGATCATCACCATCTGTTTGCCCTGAATAAAGCCGCGATACCAGTCGATGTTCAGTAACTGGGTCATTACATCATTGGCGTTGTTCAGGTCGTCGAGGGTTTCAAACAGCGGGGCGACCGGCAGGGCATAGTCGATACCGGCTTCTTTCAGCAGCAGGTGAACGGCCAACACGTCGGACGGGGTTTTCGCCATCGAGATCACATACGCGGCGACCGATCCTTTTGGCGCATCCACGATCGCTTTACAGGTGTTGAGCACTTCGCGGGTTTCGTTGCTTGGCTCCCAGTTGCGCGGCAGCAGAGGACGCTTGGAGTTCAGCTCGCGGATCAGGAAGGCCTGTTTGTCGGCTTCAGACCAGCTTTCGTAGTCGCCAATGCCAAGATAACGTGTCAGTTCGCCCAGCGCTTCGGTATGGCGGGTGCTCTCCTGACGCACGTCGATACGCACCAGCGGCACGCCAAAACACTTCACGCGGCGCAGGGTGTCGAGTAGTTCGCCATTGGCGATGATGCCCATCCCGCAGGCCTGTAGTGATTTATAGCAAGCGTATAGCGGTTCCCAGAGCTGTTCGTTCTGGCTCAGCAGACCTTCCGGCTTCGGCAGGCGCTGGCCTTTCAGGCGTGCTTCCAGCCAGGCCTGGGTCGCCATCAGCTGGCTACGCAGTTTTTTCATCAGGAAACGATACGGCTCGCTGGCACCTTCTTCACCGGCCAGCGCGCGCAGTTCTGGCGTTGCTTCCACCATCGACAGCTCGGAGATCAGCACCTGAATGTCTTTCAGGAACAGATCGGTGGCTTTCCAGCGGCTCAGCAGCAGCACGTGGCGGGTGATTTCTGCCGTCACGTTCGGGTTACCGTCGCGGTCACCGCCCATCCAGGAGGTAAAGCGTACCGGGACAAAATCTACTGGCAGGCGATAGCCCAGGTTTGCTTCCAGCTGTTCGTTCAGCTCACGCAGGTAGTTCGGAACCCCTTCCCACAGGCTGTTTTCCACCACCGCAAAGCCCCATTTGGCCTCGTCTACCGGGCTTGGGCGATGCTTACGAATTTCATCGGTGTGCCAGGACTGCGCAATCAGCTGGCGCAGACGGCGCATCAGTTGGTTACGTTCGTAGTCGGCAATGTCTTTGTTATCCAACTGCTTCAGACAGTTGTTCACTTCAACCATTTTGTGGATCAGGGTGCGACGGGTGATTTCGGTTGGGTGGGCGGTCAGCACCAGCTCCAGCGAAAGGGACTCCACCGCTTTTTTAATGGTGGCTTCGTTGAGGTTTGGCTGGTCTTTGAGTTTACGAAGCGTACGGGCAATGACTTCCGGGTTGCTGGCAGCTTCGCCGTTTGGCGAAATGCTATGGTATTGCTCAGCCGTGTTTGCCAGGTTCAGGAACTGGCTGAATGCGCGTGCAACGGGCAGCAGCTCATCGTTAGAGAGGTTCTGCAAGGTGGTGAGCAGCTCCTGACGACTCGCTTCGTTACCGGCACGGGAAGATTTAGACAGCTTGCGGATGGTTTCAACGCGGTCGAGGATGTTTTCCCCCAACGCATCTTTGATGGTATCTCCAAGCACTTTGCCGAGCATACTGACATTACTACGCAACGCGGAATATTGTTCGTTCATAAAAACCCAGTCACCCCATCATTTTTGTTTATGCCCATGCGAAAATCTTCTGGACATTATTTTGTCATCTCCCTTTATAAAGCCACGTAAAACCCCCGTCGTCAATTGCTGCGAAAACGGTTCAGCAAACGAATAAATGCGGGCAATTTACGAAATTTAATTCGCATTGCGTCAGATAAGAGATGC
Source organism: Enterobacter sp. 50793107 (assembly GCF_001463365.1). Lineage (NCBI taxonomy): Bacteria > Pseudomonadati > Pseudomonadota > Gammaproteobacteria > Enterobacterales > Enterobacteriaceae > Enterobacter > Enterobacter sp. 50793107. The sequence continues at coordinate 87,862 of NZ_LNII01000083.1, forward strand.
TTATGGGAATGTGACGGAGATCGCGGGATTTGTTGCCCTCACCCTAACCCTCTCCCACCGGGAGAGGGGACTGATCGGTGCGGTTTTAATGCCAGCAGAAGTGATGCACGACCTGGGTAATCAGTTCGCGGGTGGGCTTGATGAAGCGGGTTTCCAGGTATTCATCCGGCTGGTGCGCCTGGTTGATGGAGCCTGGGCCAAGTACCAGCGTAGGGCACAGCGTCTGAATAAACGGCGCTTCGGTGCAGTAGTTCACCACGTCGGTTTTCTCGCCGAGCAGTTTTTCCACCACCTCAACCAGCTGATGATCGGGCGGACATTCATAACCCGGGATCGGTGGATGCAGTTCAGACACTGTCAGGCGGCCAGGCCAGCGTTCACTCACCGGGGCCAGCGCTTCGGTCAGCAAGCCGTCGAGATCGCTCAGCGTCATGCCCGGCAGCGGACGGATATCCATGTGCAGCTCACAGCAGGCGCAGATACGGTTAGAGGCATCGCCACCGTGCAGGCTACCGAGGTTCAGCGTTGGATACGGCACGGTGAAGGCATCGTAGTGATACCGTTCTTTCAGTTCGTCGCGCAGAGTCATGATGCGGCCGATGGCGTCGTGCATCAGTTCAATGGCGTTCACGCCACGCGCCGGGTCGCTGGAGTGGCCGGACTGGCCCATCACGCGCACTGCCGTGGAGATATGGCCTTTATGCGCACGGATCGGTTGTAATGACGTTGGCTCACCGATGATGGCGCAATCCGGGCGAATCGATGTGTTTTCTGAGAAGTAACGCGCCCCCGCCATGCTGGTCTCTTCATCGGCGGTCGCCAGAATGTAGAGCGGCTTTTTCAGTTTTGTTACGTCCACGTCACGCAGCGCGTCAAGGATAAAAGCGAAGAAGCCTTTCATGTCGGCGGTGCCAAGGCCGTAAAGCTTGTTGTCATGCTCGGTCAGGGTAAACGGGTCGCGGGTCCAGCGGCCATCGTCAAAGGGCACCGTGTCGGTATGACCGGCCAGCAGCAGTCCGCCTGCGCCGTGTCCGGTACTGGCGAGCAGGTTAAATTTATGGCGTGTTCCAGGTACGGGCTGAACCTCAACGTTAAACCCAAGATCGCTAAACCAACCCGCCAGCAGATTGATTAAAGACTCATTGCTCTGATCCAGCGCTTCTTCGGTCGCGCTGATGGAGGGTGTGGCAATCAGGGCGCGGTAAATCTCGATAAATGGCGGTAAGTTCATTTTCATTGTTGACACACCTTAGGTCGTGATAGTATCAATATTCATGCAATAAATGTGAATAAAAATACATTAACGTTGAGCATAAAGGAACCCGATGTTGAATACGCTGATTGTAGGCGCTAGCGGTTATGCGGGCGCAGAGCTTGTAAGCTACGTGAATCGCCATCCACATATGACCATAACCGCTTTGACCGTGTCAGCGCAAAGCAATGATGCAGGAAAGTTAATTTCCGATTTGCATCCGTGGCTTAAGGGCATTGTCGACTTGCCACTGCAGCCAATGTCTGACATCAGCGAGTTCACTGACGGCGTCGACGTGGTGTTTTTGGCCACCGCGCACGAGGTCAGTCACGACCTGGCGCCGCAATTCCTGGCGGCCGGTTGCGTGGTGTTCGACCTCTCCGGCGCGTTCCGTGTTAACGACGGCGCGTTCTACGAAAAATACTATGGCTTTACCCATCAGCACCCGGACCTGCTTGCAAAAGCCGTGTATGGGCTGGCGGAGTGGAGCGCAGACAAGCTGAAAGAAGCGGATCTGATTGCTGTGCCGGGCTGCTACCCGACGGCTGCACAGCTTTCTCTGAAGCCGCTGATCGACGCAGACCTGCTGGATCTGAACCAGTGGCCGGTGATCAACGCCACCAGTGGTGTCAGCGGTGCCGGACGCAAGGCTGCTATTTCTAACAGCTTCTGTGAAGTCAGCCTGCAGCCGTATGGCGTGTTTAATCACCGCCATCATCCGGAAATCACTACCCATCTGGGGGCCAATGTCATCTTTACACCGCACCTGGGCAGCTTCCCGCGTGGGATCCTCGAAACCATTACCTGCCGCCTGAAACCGGGCGTGACCAAAGACCAGGTGAGCGAGGCCTTTACTCAGGCGTATGCGGATAAACCGCTGGTGCGTCTCTACGACAAAGGCGTGCCCGCGCTGAAAAACGTGGTTGGCCTGCCGTTCTGCGACATCGGCTATGCCGTGCAGGGCGAGCATCTGATCGTGGTGGCAGCAGAAGATAACTTACTCAAAGGCGCTGCCGCTCAGGCAATGCAGTGTGCAAATATTCGTTTCGGTTTCCCGGAAACGCAGGCTCTTATTTAAGGTGTGATGATGAACCCATTAATTATCAAACTCGGTGGTGTACTGCTGGACAGCGAAGAAGCGCTGGAGCGTCTGTTTACCGCGCTGGTTAACTATCGCGAATCGCACCAGCGTCCGCTGGTGATTGTGCACGGCGGCGGCTGCGTGGTGGATGAGCTGATGAAAGGGCTCAACCTGCCGGTGAAAAAGAAAAACGGCCTGCGCGTGACGCCTGCCGACCAGATTGACATCATCACCGGTGCGCTGGCAGGTACGGCAAATAAGACTCTGTTGTCCTGGGCGAAGAAACACCACATTGCCTCCGTTGGCCTCTATCTGGGCGATGGCGACAGCGTAAAAGTGACCCAGCTCGATGAAGAACTCGGCCACGTTGGACTGGCGCAGCCAGGTTCGCCTAAGCTGATTAACACGCTGCTGGAAGGCGGTTTCCTGCCGGTAGTGAGCTCTATCGGGGTGACCGAAGAGGGTGAGTTGATGAACGTGAATGCGGACCAGGCGGCAACGGCACTGGCGGCAACGTTGGGCGCGGACCTGATCCTGCTCTCCGATGTGAGCGGTATTCTGGACGGCAAAGGCCAGCGCATTGCGGAAATGACCGCGGCAAAAGCCGAACAGCTGATCGCCCAGGGCATTATTACCGACGGGATGATCGTCAAAGTGAATGCCGCGCTGGATGCCGCCCGTACGCTCGGGCGCCCGGTGGATATCGCCTCCTGGCGTCACGCGGAGCAGCTTCCGGCGCTGTTTAACGGCACGCCAATTGGCACGCGTATTTTAGCGTAAGTTATTAATGAATGACCGTAGGCCGGGTAAGCGCAGCGCCACCCGGCGGAACTAACGAATAAAGGAACGATGTTATGGCACTTTGGGGTGGGCGTTTTACACAGGCAGCGGATCAACGGTTCAAACAGTTCAACGACTCTTTGCGCTTCGACTACCGCCTGGCCGAACAGGATATCGTCGGCTCTGTGGCCTGGTCCAAAGCGCTGGTGACGGTGGGCGTGCTGACCGCAGAGGAGCAGCAGCAGCTGGAAGAGGCGCTCAATAATCTGCTGGAAGAAGTGCGTCTGGATCCGCAGCAAATTCTGCAAAGCGATGCCGAAGATATTCACAGCTGGGTAGAAGGCAAACTGATCGACAAAGTTGGCCAGCTGGGTAAAAAGCTGCACACCGGCCGTAGCCGTAACGACCAGGTCGCTACCGATCTGAAGCTGTGGTGTAAAGATACCGTCGCGGAGCTGCTGGCGGCTAACCGTCAGCTGCAGAGCGCGCTGGTAGACACGGCACAGAACAACCAGGACGCGGTGATGCCGGGTTATACCCATTTGCAGCGCGCGCAGCCGGTGACCTTTGCGCACTGGTGTCTGGCCTATGTCGAGATGCTGGCGCGTGACGAAAGCCGCCTGCAGGATACCCTGAAGCGCCTGGACGTCAGCCCGCTGGGCAGCGGTGCGCTGGCGGGTACGGCATATGAAATTGACCGCGAGCAGCTGGCAGGCTGGCTGGGCTTTGCGTCTGCCACCCGTAACAGTCTGGACAGCGTCTCTGACCGTGACCACGTGCTGGAACTGCTGTCGAATGCTTCTATCGGGATGGTCCACCTGTCACGCTTTGCCGAAGACCTGATCTTCTTTAACTCTGGCGAAGCCGGATTTGTGGAGTTGTCTGACCGTGTGACGTCCGGCTCTTCCCTGATGCCGCAGAAGAAAAACCCGGATGCGCTGGAGCTGATCCGCGGGAAGTGTGGCCGCGTACAGGGCGCACTGACCGGCATGATGATGACCCTGAAAGGGCTGCCGCTGGCGTACAACAAAGATATGCAGGAAGACAAAGAAGGGCTGTTCGACGCGCTCGACACCTGGCTGGACTGCCTGCATATGGGTGCGCTGGTGCTGGACGGCATTCAGGTGAAACGTTCTCGTTGTCAGGAAGCGGCGCAGCAGGGTTATGCAAACGCGACCGAACTGGCGGATTACCTGGTGGCGAAAGGCGTACCGTTCCGTGAAGCGCACCACATTGTGGGCGAAGCGGTAGTGGAAGCGATTCTTCAGGGGAAACCGCTGGAAGAGCTGGCGCTTGCCGACCTGCAGAAATTCAGTGCGGTTATTGGGGAGGATGTGTACCCGATTCTGTCGTTGCAGTCATGCCTGGATAAGCGTGCGGCGAAAGGCGGTGTGTCGCCGAAGCAGGTGGCGCAGGCGATTGCGGACGCGAAAAACCGGTTGGTTTGATTTGTGCGGGCTGGTGCCCTCACCCCGGCCCTCTCCCACAGGGAGAGGGAGCAAACCCTAAAAATGGCAACTTCGGTTGCCATTTTGCTTTTACCCCCGGGTTTTTTTACGCAAAAAAAAGCGGACCACGGGGTCCGCAAAAGTTCACGTTGGCTTTAGTTGTTCGAGTTTTGAGAGAAACTCGCTGACGGTGCGGGGACGTCAAGGGTCAAACACGTGCCGCCTCGTCTATGTGGTGTATTATTCAACAGAATGCTTGATAGGGATAATCGTTCGTTGCTATGCTATCTATCGCCATGAACTATCGTGGCGACGGAGGATGAATAATGAATATTCGTGATCTTGAATACCTGGTAGCGTTAGCCGAGCATCGCCACTTTCGCCGTGCGGCAGATTCCTGCCACGTCAGCCAGCCTACGCTGAGCGGTCAGATCCGCAAGCTGGAAGACGAGCTGGGCGTGATGCTGCTGGAGCGCACCAGTCGTAAAGTGCTGTTCACTCAGGCGGGTTTGCTGCTGGTGGATCAGGCGCGCACCGTGCTGCGCGAGGTCAAAGTGCTCAAGGAAATGGCAAGTCAGCAAGGGGAGACCATGTCCGGCCCGCTGCATATTGGCCTGATCCCAACCGTTGGTCCGTACCTTCTGCCGCACATCATTCCGATGCTGCACCAGACGTTCCCGAAACTCGAAATGTATCTGCATGAAGCGCAAACCCATCAGCTGCTGGCACAGTTAGATAGCGGCAAGCTCGACTGCGCCATTCTGGCGCTGGTAAAAGAGAGCGAAGCCTTTATCGAAGTGCCGCTGTTTGACGAGCCGATGATGCTGGCGATCTACGAAGATCATCCGTGGGCGAACCGCGATCGTGTGCCGATGGCCGATCTGGCCGGTGAAAAGCTGCTGATGCTGGAAGATGGCCACTGCCTGCGCGATCAGGCGATGGGCTTCTGTTTTGAAGCGGGAGCGGATGAAGATACCCATTTCCGCGCAACCAGCCTGGAAACGCTGCGTAATATGGTGGCGGCGGGAAGTGGTATTACGTTGCTGCCTGCGCTGGCCGTGCCGCGCGAGCGTAAACGTGACGGTGTGGTTTACCTGCCGTGCATTAAACCAGAGCCACGTCGTACTATAGGTCTGGTTTATCGTCCGGGGTCACCGCTGCGCAGCCGCTATGAGCAGCTGGCAGAGGCCATCCGTGGTGCGATGGATGGCCATTTTGACAACGCGTTAAAACAGGCGGTTTAAACCGTTCAGCGCGGCGACCCGATAGGCTTCCGCCATGGTCGGGTAGTTAAAGGTGGTGTTAACGAAGTACTCAATGGTGTTACCGCCACCTTTTTGCTCCATTATCGCCTGGCCGATATGAATGATTTCCGCCGCGCGTTCACCAAAGCAGTGAATACCGAGGATCTCTTTCGTCTCACGATGGAACAGGATCTTCAGCGTTCCCACGCTCATGCCAACAATTTGTGCCCGTGCCAGATGTTTAAACTGGGCGCGACCCACCTCGTAAGGCACCTTCATGGAGGTCAGCTGCTGCTCGGTTTTCCCTACGGAGCTGATTTCCGGAATGGTGTAAATCCCCGTTGGAATGTCTTCGATCAGATGCGCCGTCGCTTCGCCTTTTACCAGCGCCTGCGCCGCAATGCGCCCCTGGTCATAGGCCGCGGAAGCGAGGCTCGGGTAACCAATCACGTCACCGACCGCGTAAACGTGCGGCAGGGCAGTCTGGTACATGCTGTTAACCTTTAACTGACCACGGCTGTCCGTCTCCAGACCGATGTTTTCCAGCGCCAGTGAATCGGTGTTACCGGTACGGCCGTTGGCATACAGCAGGCAGTCGGCTTTCAGCTTTTTGCCAGACTTCAGATGCATGATCACGCCGTCGTCGCAGCCTTCGATCTTCTCGTACTCTTCGTTGTGGCGAATCACCACACCGCTGTTCCAGAAGTGGTAGGAGAGCGAGTCTGACATCTCCTGATCCAGGAAAGCCAGCAGGCGGTCGCGGGTGTTAATCAGATCAACTTTGACATCCATTCCGCGGAAGATAGACGCATATTCACACCCGATCACCCCCGCGCCATAGATAATCACATGGCGTGGTTCATGGTGCAGGCTGAGGATGGAATCGCTGTCGTAAATGCGTGGGTGTGAGAAATCCACGTCTGCCGGATGATACGGGCGGGAACCACAGGCGATAACAAATTTTTCAGCGGTGAGGGTTTCAACCGAACCGTCGTGACACTCCAGTGCCAGCGTATGTTCATCCACAAAATGCGCGTTACCCTGAAGAATTTCGCAATGGTTACGCTCGTAAAAACCCTGACGCATGCGTGTCTGCTGGTTAATAACGGTATCTGCGTGATTCAGGATATCGGCAAAAGAGGAACGAAGAAGTCGGGAGTGGTCGCTGTAAAGAGGGTTCTGGTTAAATTCAATAATGCGGCTAACGGCGTGGCGGAGGGCTTTGGAAGGGATGGTGCCCCAGTGGGTGCAACCGCCGCCAACATTATGGTAGCGCTCAATGACCGCTACTCTGGCTCCCTGTTTTACCAGACCCATAGCAGCGCCTTCGCCGCCGGGGCCGGAACCAATAACTATTGCGTCGTAATCGTAGGAATGTGGCATGGCAAGGCTTACCTGTTCTTATACATAAAAGCAACAGAATCATAACATCATTGCCAGGGTAACCCAATTATCGTTGTGCTTTTTTCCGGCAGTGGAGCACAAAGCGCGCGTAAACAATCATTCACAAAGCCAGGTAAACAGATTAATTTTATTCTCTGGTATAGTGCCATCAGACCTTTGGAAGGATTCAACTATCGTGATGGGCGTAAGAGCACAACAAAAAGAGAAAACCCGGCGTTCGCTGGTGGAAGCTGCATTCAGTCAACTGAGTGCTGAGCGGAGTTTTGCCAGTTTGAGCCTGCGTGAAGTCGCACGCGAGGCCGGGATTGCGCCAACGTCCTTCTATCGCCATTTCCGTGATGTGGATGAACTGGGTCTGACCATGGTCGACGAGAGTGGGCTCATGCTGCGCCAGCTGATGCGCCAGGCGCGGCAGCGTATCGCGAAAGGCGGTAGCGTTATCCGTACCTCCGTGTCGACCTTTATGGAATTTATTGGCAATAACCCCAACGCGTTTCGCCTGTTGCTGCGCGAGCGTTCAGGGACGTCAGCGGCATTTCGTGCCGCTGTCGCGCGTGAAATTCAGCATTTCATTGCGGAACTTGCCGACTATCTTGAACTCGAAAACCATATGCCGCGTGCGTTCACCGAAGCACAGGCTGAAGCAATGGTGACGATTGTTTTCAGTGCAGGTGCCGAAGCGCTGGATGTCAGCATTGAACAACGTAAGCAACTCGAAGAGCGACTGGTATTGCAGCTCAGGATGATTTCCAAAGGAGCGTACTACTGGTATCGCCGTGAACAAGAGAAACTGGCACATCAAACCGAAGAGTGAAGGTGAGTAATGAAACAGTCAGGTCAGGATAAAGGGACGCTGTTGCTGGCATTGATCGCTGGCTTATCCATTAATGGTACGTTTGCCGCTATTTTTAGCTCCATCGTACCCTTCTCGATTTTCCCGCTTATCGCCCTGGTGCTGACGGTTTACTGCCTGCACCAGCGTTATCTGAACCGCACCATGCCGGTGGGGTTACCGGGTCTGGCCGCTGCCTGCTTTATTCTGGGTGTGTTGCTGTACAGCACGGTGGTGCGCGCAGAGTACCCGGATATCGGCTCTAACTTCTTCCCTGCTGTTCTGTCTGTGGCGCTGGTGTTCTGGATTGGCTCTCGCATGCGCAGCCGCAAGAGCCAGTTGCCAGAGTAAGGAATTATTTGTAGGGCAGGTAAGCGAAGCGCCACCTGCCAAAAACGCCGGATGGCGCTACGCTTATCCGGCCTACAGATCACCGTGCGGTAAGTAAAACACCGCACTCCATATGGTGCGTATACGGGAACTGATCGAACAGCGCCAGACGTTCAACCTTGTGCGTCTGGCTTAATGTTTCCAGGTTTTTGCACAGCGTTTCCGGGTTACAGGAAATGTACAAAATACGCGGGTATGCCTGCACCATCTTCTCGGTTTCGCTGTCCAGGCCACTGCGCGGCGGATCGACAAAAATCGTCTCGCACTGATAGCCCTTCAGATCGATCCCCTCAAGACGGTTAAACTCGCGCACGCCGTTCATGGCCTGCGTAAATTCTTCTGCTGCCATACGAATAATCTGCACGTTGTCGATATGGTTGGCGGCAATGTTGTACTGCGCGGCCGCAACGGACGGTTTGGCAATTTCCGTCGCCAGTACGCGCTCGAAATTGCGCGCCAGTGCCAGCGAGAAGTTGCCATTCCCACAGTACAGCTCAAGCAGATCGCCCTTTGACCCTTCGGTCGCTTTCAGCGCCCACTCCAGCATTTGCACGTTCATCGCCGCGTTAGGTTGGGTGAAGCTGTTCTCTACCTGACGGTAAACCATCTCTTTTCCTGCCACCGACAGGCGCTCATCGATGTAATCCTGATCCAGCATGATTTTGGTTTTTGTCGCGCGGCCAATCAGGTGAACGTTGATGTTTTGCGCCCGCAGCGCATCGCGCAGCGCTTCTGCCTGCTCGCGCCACTCGTCGTTAAGCGCCTTGTGGTACAGCAGAGAGACAATGGCCTGATTGCTTTGGGTGGTCAGGTAGTCAATCTGGAACAGCTTATGGCGCAGCACCGGGTTGTTGCGCACACCGTCAATCATTAGAGTCATGAGCTGGTTAATCAGCTCACTCGCCGCCGGGAAGCTGTTAACCCGGATACGGGATTTAGTCTGCTGATCGAAAATGATGTGATACAGGTCGTCGCCATCGTGCCAGATGCGGAACTCGGCGCGCATACGGTAGTGGCTGACGGGGGAACGGAACACCTCAGGAACGGGCGCGTTGAAAGGCGTCATCATACTTTGCAGGCGGACAACTTTCTCTGCCAGCTGTGCGTCGTACTGTTCTATCGGGAGGTGTTCGGGGGTCATGATGCGTCCTGAGTGATAAAGAATTACGCGGGGATTGTAGGGATTGTGCAGTGGATGTCCAGATTTAATGGCTAATAGCTATCTGGACATCTATACGTGTCTAATTGTAGCATTCTGTTTCCGGTCTCCTGAGAGTGAAAAGGGAATCCAGTGTAAATCTGGAGCTGACGCGCAGCGGTAAAGACTGGCGGGATGAGAGTTGCAGACACTGTGAAAATGGGAAGTCTTCATCCACAAAACGCCACCCAGCCCGAAGACCTGCCGGGATCACGTCGCATTTGGTTTCATCATCGCGTGCTATAGATGAGGCCTGCGGCATCCTTCTTATATTGTGGATGCTTTAACAATGATTAAAAAAGTATCGCTGTTAACGGCGTTGTCCGTTACGGCATTTTCGGGCTGGGCGCAGGATAGCGCTGACTCGTTGGTGGTGACAGCAAATCGTTTTGAACAACCGGCAAAAACAGTTCTGGCACCGACGTCCGTGGTGACGCGTGAAGATATTGAGCGCTGGCAGGCAAAGAGCGTTGTGGAGATTATGTCACGTCTGCCGGGCGTAGATATCGCGCAAAGCGGTGGCCTGGGTGCCACCTCTTCTACCTTTATTCGCGGCACTGAATCCCGTCATGTTCTGGTCCTGATTGACGGCGTACCGTTGAACAGCGCCGGGATTAGCAACGTTCCCGATCTGAGCCAAATCCCAACCTCGCTGATTCAGCGAATCGAATACGTCCGTGGCCCGCGTTCTGCGCTGTATGGCTCCGACGCGATTGGCGGCGTGATTAACATCATCACCGGGCGTGATAAGCCGGGTGCGGAAATCTCAGCGGGCGTCGGCTCTAAGGGCTACCAGACCTATGATGGCGCTTTCCAGCAGGTGCTGAATAAAACCAAAATCACTATGGCGGGTAACTACACCTATACCCGCGGCTTTGATATTGCTGCCCAGGATGCGCCGCGCCAGCCTGACCGCGATGGTTTTATGAGTAAATCGCTGTACGGCTCCGTGGAACAGCAAATTACCGACAGCGTGAGCGGGTTCTTCCGTGGCTTTGGTTATGACAACCGCACCGCGTATGACGGTTACGATCATTACGACGCCAATTTTATGGTGGATGGACGACCTGATACTCGCCAGCTTTACAGCCAGAACTGGGATACCGGTTTGCGTTACAGCCAGGGGATTTTCCAGTCACAGCTGGTGGCGGGTTACGGCCGCAGTAAAGATCAGAACTATGATCCGAAGAAAGGGCGCTACGCTGATTCCGCAACCATGGATGACGTGAAGCAGTACACCACCCAATGGCTCAACACTATAGAAGTTGGCCATGGCAATATCGGTGCAGGCCTGGACTGGCAAAAGCAGAAGACGCAGGCCGGGACCGGTTACCTGGAAAAAGGTTACGAGCAACGTAATACCGGCGTGTTCGCGTCTGCGATGCAGCAGTTCAACAGCGTGACGCTGGAAGCGGCGGCGCGTAATGACGACAACTCCAACTTTGGCAACCATGGCACGTGGCAAACCAGCGCAGCGTGGGAGTTTGTGGATGGCTATCGCGTGATTGCCTCCTACGGCACCGCTTTTAAAGCACCGACGATGAGCCAGATCCACAGCGCTTCTTACGGCAATCCGGACCTTAAACCGGAGGAGAGTAAACAGTGGGAAGGGGGCTTTGAAGGCCTGACGGGACCAGTCAACTGGCGTATCACTGGTTATCGTAATGATATTAATAACCTGATTAGCAGCGATCCGCATACGTATCGGTACTACAACGTTGACGAAGCGCGTATTAAAGGTGTGGAAGCGACGGCACAGTTCGAAACTGGACCGGTTGGACACCAGATCTCCTATGATTATGTTGACCCGCGTAACGCCAAAACTCATGAAGTGCTGGCCCGCCGTTCTAAGCAGCAGGTTAAGTATCAGCTTGACTGGCAGGTATGGGATCTCGACTGGAACCTCGCTTACCGTTACCTCGGCACCCGCTATGATGTCGCAATCGATCCAGACACGTATGCGTCAGAACGCGTGAAAATGGGCGGGGTAAGCCTGTGGGATGTCGCAGTTTCATATCCTGTCACCTCTCACCTTACAGTTCGTGGTAAAATAGCCAACCTGTTCGATAAAGATTACGAGACAGTTTATGGCTACCAAACTGCAGGACGGGAATACACCTTGTCTGGCAGCTACACCTTCTAATCCGCGTCCCACCGTGCTGGTATTTGATTCCGGCGTCGGTGGGCTTTCGGTCTATGATGAGATTCGGCATCTCCTGCCGGATCTCCATTATATCTACGCCTTCGATAACGTCGCTTTCCCTTATGGGGAGAAGAGCGAGGACTTTATTGTTGAGCGTGTCGTTGAAATCGTCACCGCGGTACAGCAGCGTTATCCTCTGGCGCTGGCGGTCATCGCCTGTAATACGGCAAGCACGGTATCGCTACCAGCCTTGCGCGCAAAATTTCAGTTCCCGGTTGTGGGCGTGGTTCCCGCAATAAAGCCTGCTGCGCGCCTGACTGCGAATGGTATTGTGGGTCTGCTGGCTACGCGCGGCACGGTGAAGCGTCCTTATACGCGTGAATTGATCGATCGTTTTGCCAATGAATGTCAGATCGCGATGCTCGGTTCGGCAGAGCTGGTGGAGATGGCTGAAGCGAAGCTGCATGGCAAGACGGTGCCACTTGAGGAGCTGCGTCGTATTCTTCGCCCGTGGCTGCGTATGCCGGAACCGCCGGATACCGTCGTACTGGGCTGCACTCATTTCCCGCTCTTACAGGAAGAATTGTTAGAAGTACTGCCGGAGGGGACGCGTCTGGTGGATTCCGGTGCGGCTATTGCCCGTCGTACTGCCTGGCTGCTGGAACATGAAGCGCCGGATGCCAAATCTGCCGATGCGAATATCGCGTTTTGTATGGCACTAACAAACGAGACTGAACAACTTTTACCCGTTTTGCGCCGTTATGGGTTTGAAACGCTCGAAAAACTCGCGCTGTAGCACGGTTTTGAGCAAAAAAGAGACGGTTGAACGTTTTTTTTTAAAGAGGGGTTGTCAACGTCTGAGAACTCCCTATAATGCGCCTCCACTGACACGGAACAACGGCTTGCAAGCCGCCGGGTTGGCGGGGTTCAGAGATGAATGCCGACAGAGAAAAGTGAAAATAATCACTTGACTCTGAATGAGGAAAACGTATTATACGGGACCTCGCAACGGTGAGCGAAAGCCGCGTTGCACTGCTCTTTAACAATTTATCAGACAATCTGTGTGGGCACTCAAAGTGACATGGATTCTTAACGTCCTCGGACGATAAATGAATACCAAGTCTCAACGAGTGAACACGTAATTCATTCAGAAGTTTA